>NZ_JAOQBX010000016.1:0-38873 GCF_044902225.1 Lactobacillus sp. 23-2
ACAAGGACGGCAAGGTGGTCAAGACCAAGAAGGTTGAAGAAGGCACGACCTTCACTGGCAAGACAACCAAGGACGAATTCACTGGCAAGACCACGACTACTTGGGATCAAAAAGACCACAAGTACACTGCAGTAACGACTCCAGTGGAGCCAGGCTACACTGCCGACAAGAAGAGCGTGGGCGGCGAGACCGTAACTCCGGATGATCCAAACCGCAGCTACGAAGTTGTCTACACTCCAAACGGCAGCGTCGTTCCGGTAGATCCAGACGGCAACCCAATTCCAGGGACCAACCCAGTTCCTTATGAAACTGATCCAAATGACCCAACCAAGGTCGTGGACGTCAAGATTCCAGAAGTTCCAAGCTGGACTCCAAAGAACGGCAAGCCAGGCGACCCTGTAACTCCGAAGGATCCAACCAAGGACACTGAGGTTCCATACGATCACACCATAACTCCTGGTGAGACTACGACAACTGGCAAGCAGACCGTAACCTACGTCTACAAGGACAAGGACGGCAAGGTGGTCAAGACCAAGAAGGTTGAAGAAGGCACGACCTTCACTGGCAAGACAACCAAGGACGAAGTCACTGGCAAGACCACGACTACTTGGGATCAGAAGAATCATACCTACAATCCTGAAAATACCCCAGTAGTCCCAGGCTACACTGCCGACAAGAAGAGCGTGGGCGGCGAGACCGTAACTCCAGCTGATCCAAACCGCAGCTACACCGTTGTCTACACTCCAAACGGCAGCGTCGTTCCGGTAGATTCAAACGGCAACCCAATTCCAGGGACCAACCCAGTTCCTTATGAAACTGATCCAAATGACCCAACCAAGGTCGTGGACGTCAAGGTTCCAGAAGTTCCAAGCTGGACTCCAAAGAACGGCAAGCCAGGCGACCCGGTAGTTCCAACGGATCCGTCTAAGGACACTGCGGTTCCATACGATCACACCACAACCCCTGGTGAGACTACGACACCTGGCAAGGTGGAAAGTCTTCCAGCAAATCCTGCAAAGTCTGCAAAGGCGCCGGCCGAAAAGCTGGTCAAGACTCTTGTCAAGGCACCTAAGGCTGTCAAGACCGCTGAACCGGCCAAGACGATCAGCATCAAGGAGTCTGCGCAAGCTCAAGACCAGCTGCCGCAAACCGGTGAAGACAATTCCAAGGCCGCCTTTGGCTTAGGACTTGCTTCCATCCTTGGCGGGATCGGCATCCTGGGTGCTTTCAAGCGCAAGAAGAAGGAAAACTAAATAAACCCGAAAAAGGCAGATGATCTCAAGAATTGAGGGCATCCGCCTTTTTTGCTGCCTGCTTATTGGTTTTGTGATACATTAGTGCATGATAAGAATGTCAGTACGCACCCAATAGCGCGGTATCTGCCGACCTCTGTTCAATAGTCATATACTGTTCTTAACAATTGAATATGGAGGAACACGATATTATGACTGAACATCCAATCGTACAGCTCGAGTTGCCAAAGGACAGAATCAGACCTAAGAGTAGGCCTGGAAAGAACCGGCTTGTTCTTAACCTGAAGTCCAATGGGGGTGAGCTGTCATTTTACAGTGATGCCATTAATAGCTTATGCTCGAAGTCGTAGACAGGTTCTTGAGCCATGATTAATCTGGCAGAACTGGGTCGCGTGTTCATTGTTTGCGGCAAGACCGACATGCATTGAGGGATCGATTCGCTTGCTTACATAGTTAAGAAGAGCTTCCATCTCGATCCCTTCTCTGGGTGCGTCTTTCTCTTCTGTGGCAGTCGTAAGGACCGCTTCAAGGCACTTTATTGGGATGGCTAGGGCTTCTGGCTGCTCTATAAACGCTTAGAGAACGGAAGCACGCTTGGCCAAACAATGAAGACGAAGTGCGAGAGCTGTCCGATGAGCAAGTCATGCGCTTGATGCAGGGCTTTACCATTGATCCAAAAACACAAGAGCTCGTGAATGTATTGATTTCACGAGCTTTTCTGGTATTTTTATGCCTATGAATCAAGGAGGGACAACAACCATGACCGACAAAGACACTTCAGCTTTAATCGAAACGCTCAAAGCAACTAACGAAGAGTTGCTCAAGCAGGTTGCCCTTCTTACTGAACAGGTTGAGTATTTGACCAGGAAGCTTTATGGAAAGTCCTCCGAAAAGAACGTTGTCAATACTAACTAGCTGAGTCTCTTTGACGAAGACAAGGCTGACGGTGAAGATGACGAGGACTTGCCCTCGCATTACCGAAACTATTACTTATAAGAGGCGCAAGCAGGTCGGCAGAAAGCAGGACATTTTAGCTTCTCTTCCAGGCGAGCAGGTTCATTACCGATTGGATGACTTTACCTGCCCGGACTGCCGCCACGAGCTGAAAGAGATCGGCGTCTTCTGCGCTAGACAAGAGCTGCTGTACGTTCCAGCCAAGATTAAGAGAATCGATCACATTCACCACTCTTACAAGTGCCAGCACTGCAGTGATGAAGCACCGGCTGACAAGATTATCAGGGCTCCAGTGCCCAAGGCACCGTTAACCAACAGTCTTGGCTCAGCTTCTTTGATCTCAAATACGATCTATCAGAAGCACGTTCTCAAGGTTCCTGCCTACCGACAAGAAAAGGACTTGCGGCGCATGGGCCTTCCGCTTGATCACAAGACGGTTTCCAATTGGCATATCAAAGTCTGTGAGTACTACCTTTCCAGCCTTTACGAGCGCTTGAGACAAGAGCAGCTAAAGCTGGAGGTCATTCACGCAGATGAGACGCCGTACCGAGTTCTAGACAGCGAAAGAGCCAAAGACTATGCCTGGACTTTCTTGTCAGGCAATCATGCCAAGACGCCGATTGTTCTATATCACCACGAGTCACGAAAAGACACCGAAGCATGGGATTTCCTCACAGGCTTTAGCGGATCCCTTCATTGTGATCAATATCCTGGCTATCTGCGATTAAGCCAACAAGATGTGACTCTTGTTGGCTGTATGGCTCATGCAAGGCGGAAGTTCTGTGACTCCTTGCCTAAAGACAAGGCCAGAGAGTCCGACGCGACTTCAGTTGCCAGACAAGGTATCCACTACTGTGATCAAATGTTTAGCCTTGAGCGCTCCTGGAAGGAGCTTTCAGCTAAAGAAAGATACGAGAAGCGACAGTCTGAGTTAAAGCCTCTGCGCCAGATCATTGGCACGTTTTTCACCAATACCAGATAAGCTCTTTAAGAAGTCGATGATATTGGCTTCTTTTGTTTCTAGTACGATATCAGGGTGCGGGAATCTGAGAACAATACTCCAGTAGTTTTTTCCTCTCGGATTAGCCATTAGGTGCTCAATCTCTGGGAAAGTGAGCTGAATGGCTTTGTGCAGTCTATTTTTGTTGGTTATCAGATCGTGCGAAGCCTGCTCGTAGATGCGGTTGTTGGCCATCAATTCTTGATATTCTTCGCTTTGAACATAGGTCAGCCGTTGCGGGTGCTCAGACTGCAGCTTGGCAAGGTACATTGCATCAAGCTTATCGGTCTTGTTCTGGTGCAGGTCATCCTTTGTCTTTCTTTTGGCTTCTAGTCTAGAAATGTTTTGTGGTAATTCATATTCTACCAGAAGGTTGAAATGGATTTTTTGTGCTCTGATTCAGTAAAAACGATTTTTTCACTGGATCGGAACGGTGTTCAATTTGATTCTTTGATTGCTGGTTGTGTTGACGTAAATGGCAATGTCGTTTGCTAAACATGCGATGCTCCTTCTCGCGGCTGATTAGATTTCTAGGAAAAGAAAAATCGCCCTCAAGGAAATAATTCCCTTGAAGACGATTGTGTCGTGGTCCCACTTCAAATTCATCAGCTTCCTCACGAAAGCTGACCTTACACTGCCGCTAACTACTCTCCGCTTGCCTGGCAAGACTGGAAACAGTCAGGGCAGCCGTGGCAACGCTCGCTAGCGGGTCAGCCTACTTGATTTCAGCGGACCGGTTCTTAGATGTGTTTCACTAAAAGCCGGCTGCCCATTTTCACCATCCGGGCTCTCTTTCAGTCGCCAATTTAGCTACTCTTCTAATCAAAACCTTTGTAGATCTAACTTATTTTTTTATTAAAGCAGTCTTAAAATGTTCCTTGGCATTTGTCAACATTTTTTTGAAAAAATTTTTTCGCTTATTTCGCAGAAAGGGGGCTGCTTGCTGGATAGGCTTGCAGCTTCTGGTTCAGTTTCTTGTAGATCCGGTCAACGAACCAGGGCTCGCTTGACTTCTCCAGGGCTTCCTCCAAGCCAAACCAGGCTACGGCCTTATTTTCGTCTTCTTTAGGCCGGATAGCTTGACGATCGTCGGCTTCCAAGAGATAGGTGACATTCAGGTGCAGGTGGGAAGGAACGTATTTTCCGTGCTTTTCATGGCCATCAACGGTCAAAATCTCGACTGAATAGATCTGATTTGTGACGGGACGCGCCACAACGCCGCTTTCTTCCGTGACTTCCTTCAAGGCCACGCGCAGCAAGTCATGGTCGCCGTCAGCATGTCCGCCCAGCCAGGCCCAGGAATCGTAGATCCGGTGATAGGCCATTAGCGTCTTGTCGCGTGCGGGATTGACCACCCAGGCCGAAGCCGTGAAGTGCTCGGCTAAATTTGACCGCAGAAACAGCTCTTCCCCAGTTTCCAGGCGGTAGATCATTTCTTTGACGTCGGCTGCTTCTTGCTCGTTATATGGCTGATATTCGCGCAAGTCTTCGATCAGACTCATCTTTATCCACTCTTTCTTGAAAAAATCCTCTTTTTTTAGATTTTACCACGGCCGGCTGTGATATTTGCGCCAACAAGGCGGATTGTCTGTTAAAATGAAGAGTGATGATTGCAGGCAAGGAAAAACTTTTAAAAGAAAGCAGGAAAGTCTAGTGAAAGTTTTTAACACTTTAACGCGCCAAAAAGAAGAATTTAAGCCGCTGGTCCCGGGCCAAATCAGCATGTACGTCTGTGGTCCGACGGTCTACAACTACATCCACATCGGCAATGCCAGAAGCGCCATCGCTTTTGACACTATCCGCCGCTACTTTGAATACAAGGGCTACCAGGTCAAGTACGTTTCCAACTTTACTGACGTTGACGACAAGATGATCAACGAAGCCCGCGCTGAAGGCACTACGGTGCCGGAGTTGGCTGAGCGCTACATCAAGGCCTTCCTGGAAGACACTACGGCCTTGAACATTGAGCCGGCAACCCTGCACCCGCGGGCAACCCACGAAATCCCGGCCATCATTGACTTTATCCAGACCCTGATCGACAAGGGCTACGCTTATGAAGCAGACGGGGACGTCTACTACCGGGCCAAGAAGTTCAAGAACTACGGGCAGCTGAGCGATCAAAACATCGACCAGTTGGAAGAAGGGGCCTCAAAGCACGTCAATGACGAAGAACAGGACCGCAAGGAAGACCCGATCGACTTTGCCCTCTGGAAGGGGCAAAAGGAGCCTGACGAGATTGCCTGGGACTCTCCTTGGGGCAAGGGGCGGCCAGGCTGGCACATCGAATGCTCCGTCATGTCCACCAAGTACCTGGGTGACACCCTGGACATCCACGGGGGCGGGCAGGACCTGGAATTCCCGCACCATGAAAACGAGATCGCCCAAAGCGAGGCCAAGACGGGCCACAAGTTCGTCAACTACTGGCTGCACAACGGCTTTGTCACGGTCGGCAAGGATGAGGAGAAGATGTCCAAGTCCCTGCACAACTTCGTGACGGTCCACGACATCTTGCAAAAGGTGGACCCCCAGGTGCTGCGCTTCTTCATGGCCAGCGTGCAATACCGCAGCCAGATCAACTATTCAGAAGAGAACCTGGCCCAAGCCGCCAATATCCTGAACCGCTTCAAGAACACCCTGTCCTCAATCGGCTACCGGCTTGCTGACGACACTGAATCCTTGGCTGACGCTGACCTGCAGCTGCTGGTTGAAGAGACCAAGACCAAGTTTGACGGGGCCATGGATGACGACTTCAACGTTCAAAACGCGCTGACGGCGATCTATGAAGCCCTGTCAGCCGTGAACTCAAATGCCAACGCGCCAAAGGCTGACAAGGAAGCCCTTAAGGCCTTCAAGGACAATTTGACTGCCTGGCTTGGGGTGTTTGGCATTGACGCTGACCAGCTTTTGGCTCAAGAAGCCGGTGATGACGACGCCAAGATTGAAGCCCTGATCGCTGAGCGCAGCGAAGCCAGAAAGAACAAGGACTGGGCTAAGAGTGACGAAATCCGTGACCAATTGCAGGCGATGGGGATCGCCATCAAGGATACCCCGCAAGGAACAAGGTGGAGCCGTGAATAAAGCAAAGAAGCTGACTGAAAGCAAGATCAACCCAGATACCCTGAGCGGGCAGACCCTGGCCTATCTCGGCGACGGGATCTATGAGGCGGCCATCCGCCGGCACCTGATCAAGGGCGGGATGCTCAAGCCGCAGAACCTGCAAAGAGCCGCGACCTATTACGTGTCAGCTAAGGCCCAGGCAGCTTTGGTAGCCAAGATGCAGGACGACGGCGTCTTGAATGAGGCCGAATTGACGGCCTTTCGCCGGGGCAGAAATGCCAAGACCCACACCAAGGCCAAGCACACCAGCCTGCATACCTATGAAATGTCCACGGGCTTTGAAGCCATTATCGGCTACTTGGACCTGGCCGGGCAGGGGGCGCGGGTCGCGGAGCTGATTGCCTGGTGCATCGATGAAGTTGAAAATGGAGGAACTGATGAGTATGTCTTCAAGTAACGAAGATTTTGTCTTTGGCCGGCATGCCGGAATCGACTTTTTGAAAACGCAGGAAGCGGAGAAGATCAACAAGGTCTTCTTGGCGGAAGGGGTTCAAGAAGACTTTGCCAGAGAAGTCTACCGCTATGCCAAAAAGAAGCGCCTGATCGTTCAGCGCGTGCCTAAGTCCAAATTGGACGCCCTGGTCCAGGGCGGAAACCACCAAGGCCTGGTCTTGGCGGTCGCTTCGTTCGCGTACGCTGACTTTGACCAGCTCCTGGACCAGCTGGACCAGCAGGAAGAAGCCCCGCTGCTCTTGCTTTTGGACAACATTGAAGACCCCCACAACCTGGGCAGCATCCTCCGGAGTGCGGATGCCACCGGCGTTTCCGGCGTCATCATCCCCAAGCGCCGGGCCAGCGGGCTGACCAGCGTCGTGGCCAAGACCTCAACCGGGGCCATTGACCACGTGCCAGTTGCCCGGGTGGGCAACCTGGTGCAGACGGTGCAGGCCCTCAAGGAACGCGGCTACTGGATCTTTGGGACGGCCATGGCCGGCGAGGACTACCGCCGCTGGAACGCCAGCGGCAAGACGGTCTTGGTCATCGGCAACGAAGGCAAGGGGATTTCCTCGCTGCTGCTCAAGCAGATGGACCAGACCCTGACCATCCCGATGATCGGCCACGTCCAGTCCCTGAACGCGTCCGTGGCGACTGGGGTCCTGCTCTACCAAGCCTTTAACAGCCGTCATCCCCTGTAAGGCAAATCATTTACAAGCCGTTTTTAAGAGTTAGAACAAACTCCGGTTCGATTTAAGAAGACAAACAAGCCCTTTATGCTGATTTTAAAATTCAGTAGAAAGGGCTTTTATAATGGAAAAAGGAGAAGAGCTGAAACTGATCGCCCGCGTCCGCAAGGGCGACAGCCAGGCATTAAAGAAACTGTTTGCGAATTACCAGCCATTGGTGGACAACTGCCGGCGGCAGTTTTACCTGACGGACTATGACGCCTGCGACTGGAAGCAGGAGGCCTTGATCGTCTGCTATGAAGCCGCGCTGCTATATGATCCTGCCCGCTGCCGGCCTTTTGGCGCTCTCTTCAAGATCCGCCTCCGCCACCGCTTTATCAACCTCTGCCGGAATGCCCAGGCCTTGAAAAGACGCTCGCAGCGCGGCTTGCAGCCCCTGTGCGATGAGGACGCCGAAGAAGAGTCCAACATCTACTACCAAGAGGTCATTCCAGTCTGGTTTACGGCTGAGGAAGCCTTGAGCCAGTTGTCCAAGCTGGAATTGCAGGCTTTCCTGGTCTTATTGGGCGTCAAGGAGAAAAGCGAGGTCTGTGCCAGCTGCCAGGTGGCTGAAAAGGGCCTCAACCGGGCCAAGTACCGGGCAATCCAGAAAATTCGGGAAAATTTTACGAGTAAAAAATAACGCATTCATGGAGAAAGTGATTATAATAAGAGGTGTAGGATGAATTTATTTAGGAGGTAATCAAAATGTCAGAAATTATGAAGACTGCTTTGCTGGACCGTTCAATGAAAGAAGTATTCGACTGGAGCGACGCTGACACCCCTGTTAGAGACGCTCTTTGGGACTACTTCATGGAATCAAATGGCCACGACACGGACAAGACCGAGCAAGCCATGCTTCCATTCCTGAACGACAGCGATGACAAGATTATTTCATTTGTCAACGAACACCTTAAGAAATAGTTATAGTTTGAAGATTAATTTTTGAGATTATCTAACTACATTTTTGACCTACATCCAGACTCGCTTGCATTCCCGTCAGGGATTGGGAGGGGTCACAAAAAGCACTTGCATCCGCAAGTGCTTTTTGTTTGCTGTTTTGCTTGAAAAGGACTAGTCCAGCAGCTCCCGGGCGTCGGCCACGATTTGGTCCACATTCAGGTGGTTGTCTTCGAGAATCTTGGCAAAGGACATGTCAGTGTCGATGTACATCCGGCTTAAGCCAAAGGACTTGACCAAGATCGGCTTGTCAGCCAGGTAGGAAGCGATCTTTTGCCCAAAGCCGCCGTCCAGGGTATTGTCTTCCAGGGTGAGGATCAGGTCGTAGTCTTTGGCGAGCTGGTTCAGGCAGTCCGTATCCAGGATGTTGGCGGAAATTGGGTTGAAGAGGGAAGCCCCAAGCTCTTCGGCTGCCTTGATCCCCTTTTCCAGAGTGGCGCCTAAGGCCAGGATGGCAGTCTTTTCGCCGTGCTTGACTTCCTGGTACTTGATCTTGTCATAGTTTTCCAGGGTGTTTTCCGGGTCTCCTTCAGGGACGCTGCCGCCAGGAAGCTTGATGGCAACTGGGCCTTGCTTTTGCTCAATGGCCCAGTTGAGCATGGCCCTGACTTCAGCTAAGCTGCTTGGCGCCAGGTAGGTCCAGTTTGGCAGGTTGGAGAGCATGACCTGGTCAAAGTAGCCCACGTGGGTCTTGGAGTTGGGGTTAATCGTCCCGCCCGCGACGACCATGACGACTGGCAGATTGTTGGCGGCCACGTCGTGGGAGAGCTGGTCAAAGGCTCTTTGCAGGAAGGTTGAGTTCTCAAACAGGACTGGCGTTGCTCCTTCTTTGGCAAAACCGGCCGCGAAGCCCACGGATTCCTGCTCAGCAATGCCGACGTCAACGTAGTGGGCTGGGTAGTTGACCTTCATGTCGTCCAAGCCAAAGACGCCTGGAATGGCGGCATTGATGGCCATGATGTGCTTGTTGCCTTGGTCAATGGCTTCTTCAACCGTCTTGACGGCAACGCTGGCTGGGGATGGCTTGGAAGCAGGAGCCTTGCTTGAGTCGTCCTTTAAGTTGAAAGGCATTACCCAGTGGTGGCCTTCTTCATCGTCAATGGCCGGCTGGTAGCCCTTGCCCTTTAAGGTATTGATGTGCAAAAGGATCGGGTGGTCCACGTCCTTGACGCCCTTAAAGGCTTCAATCATGGCTTCCAGATCGTTGCCATCAGCAACGTAGCGGTAGTCAAAGCCCATGGCCGTGAAGGGGTTGGCCGCGGCTTGCCCGTTGCTGTCGCGCAGGGCCTTCAAGGCTACGGTCAAGCCGCCGACGTTCTTGTCGATGGACCACTGGTTGTCGTTGACTACGACGACCAGGTTGTGGGGCTCAATGGCCGCGTTGTTCAAGCCTTCAAAGGCTACGCCCCCGGTCATGGAGCCGTCGCCGATTAAGGCCATGATGTTTTCCTTGCCGCCCATTAAATCGCGGGCCTTGGCCATCCCGGTCGCCAGGGAGATGGAGGTTGAGGTGTGGCCGACGGCAAAGTAGTCGTAAGGACTTTCTTCCGGGTTGCTGTATGGGGTCACGTCCCCGTAGCGGTCAGGGTCCAGCCAGGCATAAGCTCTGCCCGTCAGCATCTTGTGGGGGTAGGTCTGGTGGGAGACGTCCCAGACGATCTTGTCTTTAGGGGCGTTGAAGACGTAGTGGTAGGCGATCGTGGCTTCCACGATCCCCAGGTCTGGACCCAAGTGTCCGCCCGTGACTGAGTCCTTTTCAATGATCAAGGTGCGGATTTCTTCCGCCAGCCGCTGCATTTGCGCCAGGCTGAGCTGCTTGAGGTCGGCCGGTGACTTGATCTTGTTCAACAAATAATCAGGATGTTGATTCATTTTTTGCTCCTTAATTATGACTGCAATTTTTACTATTACAGGTTTATTATAGAAAAAGTCAGGGAAGTGGGAAAATGATCTGCTCGCTTGCCTGACTTTAGCATAGCGGACGCAGTCAGCATTTGCTAATAGCAATTATTCAGGGGATGAAATTCCAAAAATGCATAACGCCATGGCTGACAAAGGCGGAAAAAGGTGCTATCATGAAAAGTCATGTCGCCAAGGGGCGAATCAGCTTGAAAATAATGGCTTTTTTTGCTAAAATTAAACGAAGTTTGAAGGTGAAAACTATGGCAGTCAAGAAAGCAGCTTTGGCCTGCAGCGTCTGTGGGTCCCGCAACTACTCAATCACTGCGAACAAGAACCGCACGCAGCGCTTGGAACTGAACAAGTTCTGCAAGCACTGCGGCAAGAAGACTCTGCATAAGGAAACGAGGTAAGACAAGGATGATTAAGTTTTTCAAGAGCGTTGGTCATGAAATGAAGCTGGTCCACTGGCCAAGTGCCAAGGAAAACCGCCGTGACACGCTCAACGTTGTCGTGACTTCACTTCTTTACGCGATTTTCCTGGGCGCTTTGGACTGGGTCTTCGAAAAGTTGATTCAAATTGTGCTCTAATTGAGCAAGACTTATGTTATAATTTAGACATATTCAAGTGGAAAACCTCATCGCGAGGTTTTTTTGTTTGCCAAAATTAAAAGGAGATATATTTACTATGGTTGAAACTGCCAAGAAGCAATGGTACGTGCTGCACACTTACTCTGGTTTTGAAGACAAGGTCAAGTCTGACCTGTTGTCCCGGGCCCAGTCAATGGGGATGCAAGACTACATCTTCCGCGTGGTCGTTCCGCAAGAAGAAAAGCTGGAAGACGTGCACGGCAAGAAGCAAGAAGTCAGCGAAAAGGTCTTCCCAGGCTACGTCTTGGTTGAAATGGTCATGACTGACGAAAGCTGGTTCATTGTCCGGAACACTCCTAACGTTACTGGTTTCGTCGGCAGCCACGGCGGTGGCTCCAAGCCATCACCCCTGTACCCTGAAGAAGTAGAACGCATCCTGCACATGCAAGGCGAGCCAGCCAAGAAGGCAGACGTTCACTTTGAAGTCGGCGAAAACGTCAAGATCACTGAAGGTGCCTTCAACGGCATGGTCGGCAAGATCACTGACATCCAAGACGACAAGGACAAGCTGTACCTGTCAATCGACATGTTTGGCCACGCGACGACTGCCGAACTGGACTTTGACCAGGTTGAAAAGCTTGAAGACTAAGGAAGATGCAGAAATTCCAAGAATTTTTCCAAGAAAAGGGCAACCGGCGGAAAGTCTGGCTGGCCCTGGCCATCATCTGCTTTGCCATTGAGCCGCTCTTGATGAGGCAAAGCCAGACCGCGGGCTTTTACGGCGTTGGGGCCACGCTCTTGTTCAGCGGAGCCTTTATGGAGCTGTTTCCCTTCTTTAAGAAGAACTTTTTTACCAAGTTCCTGCTGGTGCTGATCCTGATGGTTATTTTTGCCTTGGACTACTTCTACGGGCTCGCCTTGAGCAAGTAGCAAAGTCCTGAAAATAGCCCTTGCCAAGCAAGGGATTACGTTGTACTATATTAGACGTACTTTATTATTGTGGGAGGGGAGTGTGGAAACTCTCCATTTTAACCGCATCACGGAATCAAGGAGGTATTGACCGTGGCAAAGAAAGTTATTAACGTTGTTAAATTGCAAATTCCAGCTGGCGCTGCAACTCCTGCACCTCCAGTAGGTCCTGCTTTGGGTCAAGCAGGGATCAACATTGTTGGCTTTACTAAGGACTTCAATGCTCGTACTGCTGACCAAAAGGGCATGATCATTCCTGTAGTTATTACCGTTTACGAAGACCGTTCATTCGACTTCATTACTAAGACTCCTCCAGCTCCAGTATTGCTTAAGCAAGCTGCCGGCTTGAAGAAGGCTTCAGGTGAACCTAACAAGAACAAGGTTGGTTCAGTAACCACTGCTCAAGTTAAGGAAATCGCCGAAACTAAGATGAAGGACCTTAACGCTGCCTCAATCGAAGCTGCTATGCGCATGGTTGAAGGTACTGCTAGAAGTATGGGTATCGAAGTAAAGGACTAATTTGTTAATTTAACTAAATTAGCAAGTCAGGTGGGAGAGCAAAGGAAAAAGCTCGTTTGACCACACATACAAGGAGGATTTTTCATGCCAAAGCATGGTAAGAAATATTTAGAAGCTGCTAAGAAAGTTGACAGCAGCAAGTTGTACTCAGTAGAAGACGCTATCAAGCTGGTTAAGGAAACTTCATACGCTAACTTTGATGCTTCAGTAGAAGTATCATACAACCTGAGCGTTGACCCTAAGCAAGCTGACCAACAAATCCGTGGCTCAATCGTTCTGCCAAACGGTACTGGTAAGTCAGTTAAGGTTATCGTCTTCGCAGAAGGCCCACAAGCTGACGCTGCTAAGGAAGCCGGTGCTGACGAAGTTGGTGCTGACGACTTGGTAGAAAAGGTTCAAAACGGCTACCTGGACTTCGACGTCGTTATCGCTACTCCAATGATGATGGCTAAGGTTGGTCGTTTGGGCCGTATCTTGGGGCCTAAGGGCTTGATGCCAAACCCTAAGACTGGTACTGTTACTATGGATACTGCCAAGGCTGTTAAGAACGTTAAGGCAGGTCAAGTAGAATACCGCGTTGACCGTCAAGCTGCTATCCACGCTGCTATCGGTAAGGTTTCATTCACTGAAGAACAACTTACTGAAAACTTCCGCGCTTTGCAAAACGCTATCCTGCGCGCAAAGCCAGCTGCTGCTAAGGGTCAATACATCAAGAGCTGCGCTGTTGCCGCAACCTTTGGCCCTGGTATCAAGCTTGACCCAGTTGCTTTGATGGGCTAATCTTCATACTAAAGTTTGAAATTAAAGGGACTTTCCGGACTGCTGTCTGGGAAGTCTTTTTCTTTGCATATTTGCTGCTTAAAATTGCGATAAATTAGCGTCTGAAATCCCGCTGGCCGCGTAATTCTTGGTATAATTACTTAACTGAGTTCTAGAAAGTGTGGATTATCGTGGAAAAGCTATTAAGTCTAATTGTTCCTTGCTACAATTCGGCGGCCTACCTGGACCGCTGCGTTGATTCCTTGACGCCAGGCGGCGAGAGGGTTCAGATCATTTTGATCGATGATGGGTCAACCGACTTTACCCCAAGAATGGTGGATGACTACGCGGCCAAATACGACAACGTTGAAGCAATCCACGAAGCCAACGCCGGCCACGGCGGGGCGATCAACAACGGCTTGAAGCGGGCAAGCGGCAAGTACGTCAAGATCATCGATTCTGACGACTGGCTGGACCAAGTGGCCTACCGGCAGGTTCTGGATACCCTGGAAAAGGGACCAGAGGTTGATCTCTTTTTGGCTAACTACGTCTATGACAAGCCGGCCAAGCACCGGCAAAAGGTGGTCAAATTCCCCCGCCTGCCCAAAGAGCAGATCTTTTCCTGGCCGCAAGTCAAGCTGAACCTGGGCCAGTACTTCATGCTGCACTCAGTCATCTACAACCGCAAGGTCTTGGAACAGGCCCAGGTGACCCTCCCGA
This sequence comes from Lactobacillus sp. 23-2, assembly GCF_044902225.1. NCBI lineage: Bacteria > Bacillati > Bacillota > Bacilli > Lactobacillales > Lactobacillaceae > Lactobacillus > Lactobacillus sp. 23-2. The sequence goes on from NZ_JAOQBX010000016.1 coordinate 13,905, forward strand.
CCAAGGTCTCATATGATGACAATATTTTTGTCTTCGAGCCTATGGTACACGTCAAGACCATGTACTATCTGCCAGTCGACTTCTACCACTACTTCATTGGCCGCGACGACCAGTCCGTCAATGAATCCGTAATGCTGCGCAAGATTGACCAACAGATCATGATCAACAAGAAATTGATCGTCTTTTATGCCTCCCAGGTCGATAAGCGGGCGCCATACGCCAAGTACATGAACTACTTCCTGGAAGCCGTCACGGGCGTCACCAGCGTCATCTTGATCCGGGGGAAGAAGCCGGAATACTTGGCCAAGAAGGATGATCTTTGGCGCTTCTTGAAGACTTATGACCTGGCCACCTACAAGAAGCTCCGTCACCGTCTGGTTGGCCTCTTCGTCTCTAGAGACAACCGGCCAACCCGCCACGTGGTCTCTTGGACTTACCTGGTGCTGCAGCGCTTGTACTCGTTCAATTAAGCATTGCCTCGCCTTGCCTTATCTTAATTATTTTTTCATTTGCTGCCTGATCAATGCTAAAATAGCGATATGATTAATAAATAAGCAAGAAAGGCGGGCAAAGAAATGAAAGCAGCAATTATCGGAGATCCAAAGCGGAGCGCCAAGTACGCGCCAGACTGGCCAATCGTCAAGGAGACGGACAAGGTCTTCTTTGACTTGGACGCGCCGGTTGAAGAGATCGTCGAAAAGGCCGGGGACGCGGACGTCCTTTTGGCCGATGCCATCGCCAAGGTGCCGGGAGAGCTGATCAAGCGGCTGCCCGGCTTGAAGCTGATCCACTCTGAAGGGGTGGCCTACAATGGAATCGACACGGAAACCGCGAAAAATTGCGGCGTGCCAGTCTGCAACTGCAAGGGCATGAATGCCGGGGCCGTGGCCGAGCAGGCAATTCTGTTGATGCTGGGACTGCTGCGCGACGTCGTGGGCGGCAATGAGGCTGAAAAGGCCGGCCGCCAGCTGGCCGTCAAGCAGGCGATGATGGTCAGCGGAATCACTGACCTGGCCGACTGCAAGGTGGGCCTGGTGGGCTTTGGTGACATCGCGGTGGCCACCGCCGACCGCCTGCATGCCTTTGGCAGCCAGGCCTTTTACTGGAACCACCGGAGAAGGACGCCGGAAGTTGAAGGCAGCCACCACGTCAAGTTTTTGCCACTGGACGAGTTATTGGAAGAATGCGACATCATCAGCCTCCATGTGGCCGTAACTCCGGAAACCACGGGCATGGTCAACGGGGACTTTTTGGCCAAGATGAAGCCGGGAAGCTACTTGGTCAACACGGCCAGGGGGGACTTGGTTGACAATGCGGCCTTGCGGGCGGCCCTTGAAAGCGGCCAGATTGCCGGCGCGGGCCTGGACACGGTTGCCCCAGAGCCAACGACGGCCGACAACCCACTGGTTGACCTGGTGCCGGCAGCTGGGGTCAGAGTTCTCTACTCGCCGCACGTTGGCGGAATCACGACTGGGTCGTTCAAGCGCGGCTACCGGATGATGTGGGAGAACGTCCAGCGCGTGGCTGAGGGCAAGCGGCCGGAACGGGTCGTTAACGGCTGCCTGTAAGCAAGGGCGTTTTGGCCATCATTATCACGATTATGGTTCTGGAGCTCAAGGCTCCGGCTAAGAAGATTAGGCAGCGAGAGCAAAAAGAAGACCTGTGCGCGAGCACAGGTCTTTTTGGTAAAGAGATATAGGGATATTAAAGGATTAAGGTGTGATTTAGAGATGATATTAATCAGAAAAGCGGTGAAAAATTACTTGGCGGAAAGCGGAGTGCTGTCGCTCAAGTAGGCATCAGCGAGTTCACCATGCTCGCTGAGGTCCAGGCCGACTTCTTCGTCTCTGGCGCTGACCCGCATGGTTACGAAGCGCTTGAGCACGACGATAATCAGGCTGGCCATGACGGCCGTGAAGACGATCGTAAAGAGGGTGCCGGCCAGCTGGATGCCGAAGAGCTTGATCCCGCCGCCGTAGAACAGGCCGTTCAAGGCGACGGAATGGTTGACGCTCTTAGTGGCAAAGAGGCCAACCGTCAAGGAGCCGACGATCCCGGAAACCCCGTGGCAGCCAAAGGCGTCCAGTGGGTCATCGTAAGCCAGGCGCGGCTTGACGTAGTTGATGAACAGGAAGCTGGCCAGGGTACAGAGAATGGCGGTAAAGAAGGCACCGACGCTGGTGACGTAGCCCGTGCCTGGAGTGATGCCGACCAGGCCGCAGAGGGCACCGGTGCAGACCCCATCCAAGCTTGGCTTGGACTTGACGGCAGTTTCCAGGAGCATCCAGGTGACCATGGAAACGGCGGTTGAAACAGTAGTGGTCAAAAAGGCGTTGACGGCAATGTCAGTCATGCCGAAGGCAGAGCCGGCGTTGAAGCCGTACCAGCCCAGCCAGAGAATAGCAGTGCCCAGCAGAACCCAAGGAATGCTGTAAGGCTTAACGTTACGGTTGAAGCGCGGCCCAAGGAAGATGGACAAAACCAAGGCGGTAATCCCGGCGTTGATGTGCACGACGGTCCCGCCGGCGAAGTCCAGGATGCCCCACTTGGCCATTAAGCCGCCGGCAGCCCAAACCATGTGTACCAGGGGGTAGTAGATCAAGATAGACCAGATGACGACGAACCAGAGCAGGAACTTGAAGTGCATTCTGCCGACCGTGGCCCCAACGAAGAGGGCTGGGGTGATAATGGCAAACATCATTTCAAAGACCAGGTAGGTGGCGCTGTTGATGCCCAAGTCTTTCAAGACGATCTTGTTCAGGTCGACGCCTGACAGGAAGAAGTGGCGGACTTGGCCAACAACCCCGCCGATATCGCCGTTAAAGCACATTTCGTAGCCAAAGGCCACGAATAAGACGATGGCTAAGCCGCAGATTACGAAGACGGACAGCATCGTGTTGACGACGTTTTTCTTGGAAACCAGCCCGCCGTAGAAGAAGGCCAGGCCGGGAGTCATAAAGAAGACAAGGATCGCGGAAACGATCAAAAAGACTGTGTTGGCGGTGTTCATAAAATCTCTCCTCACATACCAATTTGTTTGCTTGATTTATGTTTACTTTTATAACACGCTTTTGTCGTTATGAAAACTCTAGACCAATTTGCCGATGTGGGCTATTTTTGAGAAATTGCTGATAAAAGTTAGGCAAAGCCCGCTGGCAGCTTTCGATTTTTTAGTCGAAAGCGTTTCAAGAGCGTTTTTTCTTAAAAAATGCGGGGCTGGACCGGATCTGGCAACTCTTAATTATGCAAACATGTTACCGGTTGCAAACTGAAGATAATTAAGTTCGCGGTTTGCCCCAAGTGAGCTGATTTGTCGAAAATAAGCCAAAAAAACACTCATCTAAATTAGCTTAGATGGGTGTTTGATGAATTAAAGATCAGCCTTCTTGAGCCAGCAGCTGCTTTTGCGCTTGGATTTCCTTTAAGCCTGGCAGGCTGACCATTACCAGGAAGCTGATAACGTACAGGGCAGACAAGAAGCCCATGACCACGTACAGGTTGTAGTGATCCATCAGCAGCCCGATGACCACTGAGGAGAAGCCGCCGATGGCTCGGCCAGTGTTCATGATCAGGTTGTTGGCCGTAGAGCGGATCTCAGTTGGATAAAGCTGGCTGATGACCGCCCCATAGCCGCCGAACATCCCGTTGGAGAAGAAGCCGGTCAAGGCCCCGGCCAAAAGCATAGCCCAGTAGCTGGTCACGTTGACGATGGCGAAGACCACGATGGCACTGCCTAAAAGGAAGATGCCGAAGGCCCAGCGGGGACCAATCTTGTCCAAGATAGTGCCGAAGACCAGCATGCCGATGCTCATGCCAATGATAGTCGCGATCATCCAGTAGGAAGAACCGGACACTGACAGGCCTTGCTTCTTTTGAACGATTGAAGGCAGCCAGTTCATCAAGCCGAAGTAGCCGGCAATCTGTACGATGGTCATTACCATTAAGCCCAAAGTCTGCATAGCCAGGCGCGGCGTTTCAAACAGGCGGCTGAAGGAGATTTTCTCACTTGTCTCCTCAGCCTTCTTGTGTGCTGCTAAAAATTCATCGCTTTCCTTGACGTGGCGGCGGACAAAGTAGGTCAAAATGACCGGCACGATCCCAAAGAGGAAAAGGGTGTTCCAGCCAAAGGCAGGGATGATCCAGGCTGCCAGCAAAGCAGCGGCGATTGAGCCAACCTGGCCGCCGATGGCCGCGACTGAGCTGGCCCGACCGATTTGGCTGGCCTGGAAGTTCTCGGCGATCAAGGCGATGCCGACCCCGTATTCACCCCCGGCCCCGATTCCGGCCAGCAAGCGCAGGGCATACAGGGCAGTGATATTGTGGGCAAAGTAGGTCAGGCCAGTGGCAATGGCGAAGAGAAAGATCGTGTAGCTGAAAGTTTTTACCCGGCCGATCCGGTCGCCCAGCAGCCCGAAGAGGGCGCCGCCAAAGAACATGCCAAGGTTGGTGAAAGTGCCGATCCAGCCGCCGGCAGCGGAGCTGATGTGCATCTGCGCGATGATTTCCGACAGTGAGAACGACAGAAACATGACGTCCATGTTTTCCAGCAAGAAGCCGGAAGACATGGAGGCCAAGACCCACTTCTGGTTAGTGGTCATTGAGCTTTGGGTGTTATCCATTATTAATTTGTACCTCCAAAATTAATGCTCACGGACATTGCTTATTTTGCATCGGTTCTCATTATTGATAGATTGCGTAAGCTTGTCAAGGACTATTAGGGACCAAAAAACGACTCCAGCCGAGCTGGAGTCGTTGAGTTAATCAGTCATAGCTTTAGGCGCGGTGATGTTGTGGTGCAGACTGTGCCAGAGCCAGTGGTCAGCCAGGGCGATCATTGGCCCATTGACCAGGATGCACAACAGGGTTCCGAGGTTGACGGCATAGACCTTTCCGCTGATCAGCCAGCAGATCCCGGTGATCAGGACCGGCACGCTGAAGTTGAGCAGCTGGGCCCGGATGACCTTGTTGCGGCAGTACATGAAGCGCAGGATATTGGTCGTGTCATCATTGGGGTGCATGATCAGGTTGGCTCTTTGATAAAAAGAAATCGAGCAGCCCAAGGTCATGATGCCCAATAAGCCAACAGCCAGCCGCCAGGTCAAAGGCAGCCGCGGCAGGCCTAGAGCAGAGAAGAGGGTGGTAAAGAGCTGGATGAAGTAGCTGAAGCCGGCGATGAAGACGACCTCGCCCAAGAAGCGGGGCAGGTCAAAGCGGCGCAAGAGCAGCTGGTTGACGACTGCCACCAAGAAGCCGGTCAAAAACATGGCCAGGGCAATGCTGATGTGGAAGATGTGCGCCAGGTTGACTTCTGAAGCGCCCCACGGGGCGGTGCCAATGTTGCTGGAAATGGTGATCCCATTGCCAAAAGCATTCAGGACCAGGCCAAGTGCTAAAGCGGTCAGGCGGCGCGGGAGAGGGTCAAAGCCTTCACCAGTGGCGGGTTTGAAAGAATGAAAAAGCGTTTGAATTTTGAATTGAGAATTGCTGAGATTCAAGTGATGCCTCATATGTAAATCTTCTTAACTTGTTTTCTGGTTTTCTAATTGACGATTCAGTCATCAATAAAGATTAGTTTATTAACAGCTTTGTGTCCAATAGAATATGTCTAAGCATATTTGCTTAAGTACGTACGAATTATTGACGCAGCGATATTATACTTTTTGCTTAATCCATTGTATGAGCCTCTGTCGTTAAGATAATCAGAAGCAATTTGTACTTTTAGTTCGGATGAATATTTGGTCATAAAAATACCCCACAATCGTTAGATGTCTATGTCTAACAATTGTAGGGCACTTCATATGGCAGCGAAGCCTTTCGTTTGCTCATTGTTGTTTCAAGCTGCGTTAGCGCTTGTCATCAAAGCCGGTATCGTCCCGACTCTTGACGTGAAAATTCTTGTCGTTGGCCTGCTCAGGCACGATGAAGCAGCAGACCAGGAAGGCGATGAAGCCGCCCCAGCCCACGGGGGTGTTGCCGGCCTTGTAGCCGCCGATGGCCACGCAGACGCCAATCAGCAGGATGGACCAGGCGATCCAGGACAGGATTTGCCAGTTCTTGTCCAGCTTCGCGTTTTCGCTCTTGATGTCCAAGAAGCCACGGATCACGAAGTAGGCACTGATGATCAGGCCCAGGACGTCCAGGATGATGGAAGAAGCTTTGTGGTCGGCAAGCAGGCTCATGACGCTCAAGGTGCCAGAAGTCCCAGCCAGGCCAAAGTAGAAAATGTCGATAAGTTTGCTCTTCAAGCGAGTTGCCTCCTTAAAATCTCTCTTTTAGAGATTCTACCAGTTTTTTTGAAAAAAAGCAGAAAAAACGTTTGACAATCGTGACAAACCCTCTATAATAGATAGAGTAAATTCTTAACCTAAGACGTGGGTGGCGCAAAGCCTCAATCCATTCCCACCGAGGCCAGAAGATAATGAAGATTATTTTTTCTCCATGTCTCTTGGCATGGAGATTTTTTAGGCCTTATAGAATTTTACATAAATTTTATGGAGGTGAAAATTTTGAGTAAAGCTACTATCGCTGCTAAGGCAAAGTTCGTAGAAGCTTTCGCAGAAGAACTGAAGTCAGCTAAGTCTATCGTAGTTATCAACTACCTTGGCTTGACTGTTGACGAAGTTACTGCATTCCGTGCTGAATTGCGTGAAAGCAACGCTAAGATGAAGGTTGTGAAGAACACTTACCTGCGTCGCGCTGCTGCTGAAGCCGGCTTGGAAGACTTGAACCCTGTATTTGTTGGTCCATCAGCAGTTATCTACACTGATGATGAAGACAACATCACTGCTCCAGCCCACATCGCTGCTGAATACGCTAAGAAGTATGACGTAGTTGAAATTAAGGGTGGCGCATTGGAAGGCAAGGTTGCTTCCAAGGAACAAGTCGAAGAACTTGCTGCTATTCCAAACCGCGAAGGTCTGTTGTCAATGCTTCTTTCTGTATTGCAAGCACCTGTACGCAACTTCGCATACGTTGTTAAGGCTGTTGCTGAATCAAAGGAAGAATCAGCTGAATAGTCTGGTCATTTTAAACTAGAATATCTAAATTCTTATTTTTCGGAGGATACTTATAATGGCTTTGGATACTGAAAACATTATTGAACAATTGAAGGGCGCTTCAATTCTTGAATTGAACGACCTGGTAAAGGCTATCGAAGACGAATTCGGCGTATCAGCTGCTGCTCCTGTAGCTGCTGCCGGTGCCGCTGCTGGTGCTGAAGAAGCTAAGTCAAGCTTCGACGTTGAATTGACTTCAGCAGGTACTGAAAAGGTTAAGGTTATCAAGATCGTTAAGGAAGTTACTGGCGCAGGTCTGCTTGAAGCCAAGAAGACTGTTGACGGTGCTCCAGTAGTTATCAAGGAAGGCTTGTCAGAAGACGAAGCTAACGACCTTAAGGCTAAGCTTGAAGAAGTTGGCGCTACTGTAACCTTGAAATAATTAGAGCCTTCGGGCATTAATTATTCGAAAAGACGTATGCATTCGCATGCGTCTTTTTTGTTTTGGCATTTTCCTGAATCCGTTTTATTATTAAACATAGGAGAGTCAGTTTTTGAAAGGAATAGGTGAGGATAATGGAAAAGCAAGGAATGCCGGTGAAGCCGGCGCAAAGCCGGAAAGCAAGCGTCCTTTTTGGGGTCCAGCTGCTGGTCAACCTCTACGCGGGCGGACATTTTGGCAATTTGCATCTGCCAGTGGCCGGGACGATCCTCTTGTTGATTTTGCTAGTGGCCTGGTCTGTTTTCTACAAAGACTTGCATCAGCGAGTAGCTTCTAAGCCGCTGCGCCTGCTGCTTTGGACGGGGCAGCTGCTGGTCAACCTTTACGCGGCCTCGGTCTTTGTGGCCAACCAGGTCAGTCTGTGCTTTTACAGCCTGTCTTGGAGCAACGTGGCTGAGATCATCGCCTTGCTGGTCTTTTGGACTTTAGCTTTGGCCTTGAGCTTGCATTTTGACAACCACTACGAATTTTAAAACAAAAACAGCGCCTCTGCGTTCGACCACAGAGGCGCTGTTTTGCTATTTCTTGGACTTCTATTTCTTGGACTTCTTTTTCTTGTCCTTCTTGTGTTTTTTGTGCTTTTTGCCTTTCTTGTTTTGTTTCTGGCTTTTTGGCTCCTCAAAGTCCTTCTGCAGCTCCTGGTAGATTTCCAAGCTTTCGTCATCCAGGGGCAGGCCGTACTTTTGCTCATTTAAGTACTTTTGCAGGTAGTAGACGGGGTCTTCGCTGCCGATGTCCAAGGCAGTGGTGGTCAATTCCTGGCAGGTCTTTGAGGCCATGAAGCGGTCGCTGGCAGCAGCTGAACTGATCTGCTCGCTCTTTGCGATCAGCTTGGCGATTTCCCGCAAGAGAACTGGCAGATAGATGACGACTTGGTCCTCATAAGGGCGGGATGTCAGGTCGTCTGGCATCTGTTCTGAAATGAGCTGCATTTCTTCAACCGTCATTCTAAGCGACTCGTCTTTGGCCATGGCGTCCTTTAATTCCTGGTCAGTCACTGGCCAGCCGTATTCTTGTTCATTATGGAACATTTCCGCGAAGTCCTGGGCACGTTCGTCATTCTTAAAATTGCCGCACAGGCTGAGGAAGCTGTCAGAGTCGCCAAATGCCGTCAAGGCGTCAGCTTCAGGCATTTTTTCAGCCGCGGCGATCAGCTTTGCAGTTTCAGCGGTCAGGCGGCTGATTGCCGCGATCTTCTTCCCGTAAGGGGTTGACTCATCAATGCCGAATTCTTTGGCGGCTAAGACATCCCCAGCCAGCTCGTCTTGCCGGTTCAGGTCAAACATGGCGCGCATGTCAGCATCGCTGCGCATCTGTCCGAATTTGCGGTCGTTTTCATACATTTGGAAGAAGTTTTCAGGGGCTTCTTTCGTGGTTACGCCGGGATCAGTTGCCAGGAAGTGGTAGGTCCGCGAAGAGGTGAAGCGGTCGCGGGCCTGCTTCTTGCTGATGCCGTCAGCAGCAGCAATCTGCTTGACGACTGCTTTGGTGCATTTTTCCGTGTATTTTTCTCGGTTCATTTTGTCCTCGATCTTGTGAATAGAATTTAAAATGTAACTTTGGTGATATTTTTTTCAAGCTAATAATAGGCGCGCGCGGCTGGTCCCGTCAAGTGCAAGCGCTTTATTTTTTAGCATGAAAAAAGCTCCTGAAATAGTTCAGGAGATATAAAACAGGTCAGGCTAGCTTACCAGGCTGACGGTCTTGGCCTTGCCCTTCTTCACGCAGACGACGACGCCGAGGCCATCATGATGGCGGCTGACGTTTTTTAAGTTGGAGAGGAACTTCTTCTTGGAAACGTGAATGGCATCAAGTGGGCCAGGCACCTCGAACTTGCATTTCGAGTCGAGCGTGAAAGTGTATTTGCCATACTTCAGCTTGTGCTCAGGTTCAGGAAACAAGCCTGTGTTCTTGAACTTGGTAAACTTGCCGATAAAAGTGACCTTGTCGCCGCTAGCCGTGACTTTAGGGGCATAGCCCATCCCAAAAGCGTCAGATGTCGCTAAAGTCGTGCAGTAGGAGCCGGTCTTCGGGTAGGAGACCTTCTTGACGGCAGCTTGCGTGCTGGTGGCTGAAAAAGCCAACAAGACTGTCAGATTGACCAACGCGGCCAGCGCGGTCTTCCAGAGTTTCATGATCATCGCCTTTCTTTCCCTGTACATAACACTAGCTAATTTTAATTTACATTCTTGGTTAAATAATGTCAATCTTGCCAGGGCAGAATTAGGCAATAAAATGTTAAATGAATGAGGCCAGCTTGTCTGACTAAAAAAACGCAGGTCGCTCACGGCCTGTGCGTTTGTAAGATCAGAATATTTCTGGAAAGGCAATCAAAGTTGAAAGGAAGCTTTGCTGTCGTTAAGTCGCCTCTGGCGACACTTTTATTCTAGCATCGAAGCCACGTATAGGATTAAATAACGACCAAAGCGCTTGCAAATGACATGCAGTTCGAGAATTAGCCTATTCCTCAGCAGCCTGCTTGGCAGCTTCGGCCTGTTGTTCAGCGAGGGCCTTGACCTGGTCGTATTGCTGCTGTTCCTTGAATTTGAGCCACTTGTAGTAGCGGCGCAGCTCATCGAAAGAAAAATCAAGTGACAGGTCGCTTGGCGCCGTATCCTTAGCTGCTTTGACTGACACCTGGAAGAGGAGCTGGTCTTTCACGCCATTGTCTACAGCTTGATAGTAGGGGAGACAGCTCGGGTCCAATGCCGCGTAGTCAGACAATTCCTGCCGGTAGACGGCGGCCGCGACCAGCAGGTCGTCTACCCGCCAGATGCCGCCCAGGTAGTTGCGGTCGCCCAGACTGGTCACCAGATTGGCCGCGCTTACCGGAAAGTCGCTGGCCAAGGCCAGCCGCTCCCACTTGAACTGGTCTGGCAGCTCCGGAACTAAAAGGCAAGACTTGGCAAGGCCGTAGTCCTTGTTGTAAGACTTGAGGTCGGAGTCGATTTCATCCGTTACGTCGGTCACCTGGCAGGCTAATGGCCCGTTGTCGTTCTCCAGCCACAAGCGGCCGCAAGAAAGCGTCAGCTCGTTCATTGTTTACCCCCAAAAAAGTTTCCAAAAAATTTTTCTGACAAGTTGCCCCAGCTCAAAGCAGGCCAGGAGCGGCTTTTACAGTTTGCTAATATTGTAGCATGCTTGCTGGCCTTTGTCTGGCTGGTCTGGAATTGCTGTTAGCATTTCCGCGACATTCGCGCTAAACTTTGAGCATGCAGTTGAAAATAGATTCCTCAACTTTTATGCCATTTTTGCTAGAATCAAGCAATTATGATAAAATAGACATATCTGAATTCGCTTGACGGCAGCGGGCAGATTCCCGTTTGCGGTATGGGCACGGGCTTTTCCGTGCCTTTTTGTTTCTAGTGAGCAGACGACACTTTGTTAAGGGGGTGCCTAATGGATTATCTAAGCAAGATCAACCAGCTGCAAGAGCACGGTGATGGTTACAGCATTGACTACTTGCCGCTCCAATGCCTGGATGAGCGCTACGACGATCTTGAAGTGACCAACTTTGAGAATCGTCTAGAGACGTTTTCAGAGAAGATTGCCAGAATCGCGCGGACTTTCATGCGCCGCTATGGCAATCGGGTCTTCCTGCACGAGGGGAGCCAGGACAAGTGCCTGAGCTTGTGCAAGGAAGGCGCGGACTTGATTGACCAGACGATTAAGTCCATTTTGGAGAAGGAACAGACTTCTTTGAACATTATTTTTGAGAATACCAAGGATATGCTTTTCAGCTTGGATTCTTTCTGCCAATTGAACATCTATAATCCAGATGAGGAACAATTGGAGCTGCTGGAAGACCTGGCGGCAGAGGAGAACCTCTACTTGAAGCGGATCTAAGGGAAAATGCCCCGTACGCTGGTACGGGGCATTTTTGTCAGGCTTTGTGAAAATTAATCACAAATTAAGTAAAGGGTTACAATGCGGACAACATGGCAATGGGTTTGCCGAAATAAATTACTGATGTCATATTTTGTGCAACTTATCACTTTTTTCTGAAAAGGTGCTACAATAGAGGCGATTGAAGGTCAGAGACCATCCTTCGTCAGAAGGAGTGATGTTTTGATGGAACTTAGAAATTTGAAATATAGTCTCGTTAACAATTTATGGTGGCTGCCATTGATTTTGCTGGGCTTTTTGCCGCAGCGCCGCTTGGCTCTGGCAATTTGCCTGGCAACGGCTGGCTTGATTATTTGGCGGGTCTTGCTCAAGTATCCTGACCTGAAGCCAACTAACTACCAGTACACTTGGGAAGGCTGGCTGGTCATGATCGCTGGCGTCTTGATTTCCTTTGTCGTCCTGCAAGCAGGGCACAGTGAGGCCGGCTTCTTCATCGTCTTGATGATCAGCAGCATCATCCGTGACCTGCTGGCCAAGACGCGGCTGGCTTAAAAACAGACAGGAAGCGATAGAAGAGGCGCATCCCCGCGGGGGATGCGCCTTTTGCATGCCAATAGCTAGAATCTTGCTGAATGAGAGCTGAAAAGAAAAAGTTGGCTTTTTTTAAAAAAAGGCTTGCAAATCTGCCCAAAGGGGTCTAAGATTAAAAGCATCTTAAAAAATTAAATGACAGATTAAAAACCGCCAAAGCAGAAAGGAGCCATCATGATGAAACAAGCAATGAATTTTAGCCACGAAAGGCATAACGCCCATAGGAACTATGCAAGCTATTTGGCAAATGTTCACATATTGGGCTTGGTTTATCGTGGTGGATCGCCAAATTAAACCAAGCCTCTATTTCTTATAGAGGTACTACAAATGAATAAGGGCAAATCTTTCTTGGGCGGGGCAGCCGTCCTCTTGTCAGCAGCCGCTTTGGCCGGCTGCGGGTCCAGCTCCGCGAAGACTTCCGCGGACCAGAAGCTGAACTGGATGGAAGAAAGCGAACTATCAACAATCGACGGATCCAAGATTTTGGACAACACGTCTTTCAACCAGGTCAACAATGTGATGGAAGGGATCTATACCTTAGGCAAGAATGCCAAGGTCGTCAATGCCCTGGCTACCAAGACGGAAAACTCCAAAGACGGCAAGACCTGGACCTTCACTTTGCGCAAGAATGCCAAATGGTCCAACGGCGATCCCGTGACCGCCAAGGACTTTGTCTTCTCCTGGCGCAGAACCGTCAGTCCAAGCACTGGCTCGGAATACTCCTACCTGTTCAGCGGGATCAAGAATGCCGATGCGATCGTTGCCGGCAAGAAGGCAGCCAGCAGCTTGGGCATTAAGGCAGTGGGCAAGTACAAGCTGGTCGTCACTTTAGAGCGGCGGATTCCATACTTTAAGCTGCTGATGGCCTTTCCGCTTTTCTTCCCGCAAAATGAGACCGCGGTCAAGAAATACGGGGCCAAGTACGGAACCAGCTCCAAGTACATGGTCTACAATGGACCGTTCGTCATGAAGGGCTGGACCGGATCCAGCTTATCCTGGAAGTTGGTCAAGAACCCGCACTACTGGGATAAGAAGGACGTCAAGCTGAACCAGATCAACTACAGCGTGCAGAAGTCAGCTTCAACCGCCTACAACCTCTATCAAGACGGGAAGCTGGACGGGGCCTACCTGGATACCCAGGCGGCCAAGCAGCTGAAGCACAACAAGGCCTATACGGTCAGAAAGCTGGCTGAAACCGAGTACCTGCAGTTCAATCTGAAGAAGTACCAGAAGTTCCGGTCCGCCAACTTGCGCCGGGGGATCTCAATGGCCATCAACCGGGCTGACCTGACCAGTTCCCTGGGAGCCAGCTACAAGGCCGCGACGACCTTCACCTCAAGCGGCTTGACCACGGTCAACGGACAAGACTTCACCAAGCTTGCCGCCAATGCCACCACCAAGAAATACACGTCCTATGACAACAAAATGGCCAACGAGTACTTCGCTAAGGGCCTTAAGGAAGTGGGCTTAAAGAAGCTCAGCTTTACGCTGCTTTCTACCGACGACGACACTTCCAAGAAGCTGGCGGAATTCGTGCAGAGCCAGCTGGAAACCAACCTCGGCGGCAAGATCTCAGTCAAGGTGCAGAGCATCCCGACTAAGACCAAGCTGAACCGGGTTCTGGCTGGCAATTTTGAATGCACCTTGTCAGGCTGGATCGCCGACTACGCCGATCCAATTACCTTCCTGGACTGCGAGACCACAGGCAATTCTTACAACTATGGCAAGTGGTCCAGCAAGACTTACGACAAGCTGATCGCCGATTCCAAGACGACTTCTTCTAACACCAAGCGGATGCAGGATCTGGCCAAGGCGGAAATCACCCTGATCACTGACCAGGGAGTGACCCCGCTTGACCAGCACGGCGAAGCCTGGATGGTCAACCCGAAAGTCAAGGGGATCATCTACAACACCGCGGGCGTTTGCTACAGCTTCAAGAACGCCTATATTGCCAACTAGGCATTTTAAAGAAAATAAGTCATCAAAAAAACACAAGCAATTTTAGTCATTACCATTAAATCAATACCTTTCATTTAATACTTCATTTATCTAAATTGTCGAAACAACATCTGAAAAAATCAATCCTCTTTATCAACTATAAACTTCATTTTATTTCATCTTGGCAGACATAGCTGCCCTTTAGTAAATTACCATGTTAACTAAGCAATCATTTTTTTATTCTTACATTCTTAGACGCCAGCTGGTCTGGCGTTTTTTCTTTGCCCTTGAGTCAAAGAATAACAGCGGTTATGTTTTCAGCTTAATTAAATAACGCCAGTGTTGATTGAAGTGGCAAGTGCGTTCTGCTATTGTGAAAAAAGAAGCAGAAGAGCAGGGAAAGCAATAACGAATAAAGAACAGCGAAACGAAATAGGGGGGAAAATGATCAAAAAGAAATTATTGGGAAGTCTGGCGGCTCTGGCCCTTTTTTTGACTGTGGGGGCCAAGGGCGCGCCGGTGCACGCCTCCTCGATGAGCAGGTACGTGACCGAGCTATTGTACAAGAATCACATGCGCGGGACAGTCACGGTCGTTGAAAACGGCCGCTCCAAGACCATTGGCGTAGGCTATGCCAATTATGGTCGCCAGATCAAGAACAGCGGCCAGGCTGTCTATCCGACCGCATCCCTGCAAAAGGCAGTCACGGCCGCCATGCTGATGCAAGTCATGCGTGAGTCGCGGGGGAAGAAGCATTTTACCGCCAACACCAAGATTTCCAAGTGGTATCCGCGGCTGAAAAATGCCAGGCAGATCACGGTCAGCGACCTGCTGACCCACACGTCTGGCTACTACGTCTACAACCTGGAAGACAGCCAGAAAAAAGTCTACACGGAAAAAGGCGCCATCGACTGGACCATTAACCAGATCAATTCCACCCGGCAGTATCCAGTGGGCAGCTACCACTACAACGACACCAACTACATGCTCCTGGCCGGGATCATTCAGAAGCAGACCGGCAAGTCTTATGCCTACAATCTGCGAAAGCGGATCGTGAAGAAGCTGCGCCTGACCCATACCTGCCTGCGGGAAAATCTGCCATCTTCCCTGCACCTGGCCAAGTCATACCTGTACTTGGGAAGAAACTACCAAGCTCCGGCCCTTTTGCCAAAGAGCGTGGCTTCCCGGATGCCAGGGGCTGGGGACTTGATTTCGACTCCGTATGAGTACTTGCAGATTCAGCGGGGTTTGTACAATGGCAAGCTTTTGTCCAAGAAGCAGTTCTCAGAAATGACCCATATGCCATCAAAAGCAACGACTTATTGCGGTGGGATTCGCTTGAAGAAGAGCGGCAAAGTCAAGCTGGCATATGGCAGCATTGCCTATGAGCATTACGCGACCTACTATCAATTGACGACTGACAACCGTTACGGGATAGTTATGTTCCTCAACCAAAGAAATGCCAGCGAAAACCAGGTCAAGGACGTTGGCTACCAGATCTTAAGCCGAATCAAGGCTGGGACTTTTGCCAGCAAGTAGCATTAAATAACGACGGGTATGAAAAGCGAAGAAAACCGATTTTTTAACGAAAATATTAAAATTTTGCTAAGGCGGCTTGATCAAGCGCAAAATGGTCTACAATGGAGACACTTATGTGAAAGGAAAGTCGAATCATTGCGGGATAGAAAAGAAAATCGGGTTTCTAGCCAGAAAAGCAGGTCAAAGAAGCTGGCTTGGTTGGCAGGAATCGCAATTGTCTGCGGGATTGTCTATTACGGCAGACAGCAGACGGTCAAGCCGGTGGAACCAATCGTAACTACTGGCCAGCAGGGGAAGCGGCCGGACAGCCTGGCAGGGAAGCGGCCGGACAGCCTGGCAGCCTATGCCAAGTCTGTCATGGACAAGAACCACTTAGCAGGGGCAATCGGCATCGTCAGGAATGGCAAGCTCACGACCGTGACCAGCGGGATGGCTGACTTAAAAAAGAGGATCCCCAACAGCTCCAAGCAGGTCGTTTACCCCATCGGGTCTATGCAAAAAGAAATCACGGGGGCCATGGTCATGCAGGTCATGCGGGAAAAGGCTCATACGAACCAAGCCTTTAGTCAGGATACGAAGATTGCCAGGTGGTATCCCAACCTGAAGCATGCTGATCAGGTGACGGTCGGCAATTTGCTGACCCACACTTCTGGCTATGCCGTGCCAACCGTTGAATACGCGAGGCATCAGGAATACACGGACCTGGGGGCGGTAGCCTGGACGATCAGCAAAATCGATACGACCGATCAGCTGCCGGCAGGAAGCTATATTTACAGCGACGTCAATTTTATCTTGCTGGCCGGCATCATCGAGAAGGAGACGGGCAAGTCATATTCCCAAAACTTCTATGACCGGGTGGCCAAGCCCTTGAAATTGACCCATACCTATATTCGCCAGGATCTGCCGAAGAAATTGCACCTGGCGGTGTCCTACCGCTATGTGGATCCAAACTACTATCAAAGAGCCATCAGCTATGCCGTACCGGTGTCGACGCAGCTGCCTGGGGCCGGCAACCTGGTTTCTACCCCAGCTGACTTCTACAAGATCCAGCTGGGCTTGGAAAACGGCCAGCTGCTGACTGAAGAGGAATTCAGCAAAATGACCCACTTGAAGGCCAAGAAGACCTTGTATTCTGGCGGTGTCTACCTCAAGAAGCATGAGACCATCCACCTGGCCTACGGAACCTTGGACAAGGAGCATTACGGGGCCTATATGCAGCTGACGGCTGACAATAAGAACGGGATCATCATGCTGATCAACCAGCGCCAGCAGAGCGAGCGGAAGCTGAAGCGGATTGCTTTTCAGATCCTGAAGCGGATCAAGGCGCGGACCTTCTCCTTGTATTAGGCAGCGAAACAGAATAACAAAATAAGCAACAAGAAAAGCGTGATCGGGAATGATCACGCTTTTTGATGTCTATTGTTTGACGTTTTACTTTTTAGTCCATGGTCAAGACGATGCGGCCTTTCTTGCCGTGGCCAGCTTCCATTTCCAGCGCTTCATTGACTTCGTCAAGCGGGAGCACTTCGGCAATGTTTGGCTTGATGCCTTTTTCTTCCAGAATCTGGACGGCCAGCTTCAGGTCCTTGTCGGCAGCCCCGCAGAACATGAAGTCGTAGGTCACGCCATGCTTGGCGGCCATCCGGTCGTATTTGAGCCCCGTCATGGAGAAGAGGGCGGTCTGGACGGCCGTCAGCTGGTTGCGCTTGGCAAAGCGCCGGTTTGGCATCCCCTGCAGGGCTACCAGGTGGCCGCCCGGTTTCAAGATGCTGAATTCCTTAGGCAATTCCTTGACGCCGACGGAAGAGATCACCCCGTCCACGTCGTGGAGGAATTCGCTGTAGTCTTCAGTCTTGTAGTCAAAGTACAAGTCTGCCCCCAAGGCCATGACCCGGTCGCGGTTTTCAGCTGAGCCTGACGTGTAGACCGGGTAGCCAAAAGCCTTGGCCAAAGGGATGGCCATCGCGCCAAAGCCACCTGAGCCGCCGGAGATGAAGAGGCTTTGCCCCTGCTTGAGCTCTAAGAGGGTGAAGGCTTCCATTGCCGTCAAAGCGGTCAATGGGACAGCGGCGGCTTCAACGTCGGACAGGTAGTTTGGCGTCTTGCACAGCCAGCGGGCATCAACGGCCACGTATTGGGCAAAGGCCCCGATCTTTTCCAGCGGCAGCCGGGTCATGACCCGGTCGCCAGGCAGGTAGTCGGTCACGCTGGAACCGACGGCTTCAACTTCCCCGGCCAGCTCATTGCCCATAATCAGGGGCAATGAGTAGGGGGCAACTGGCCAGATGTTCCCGTTCTTGATCAGGTTGTCCACCGGGTTGACTCCGGCCGCCTTGACCTTGACCAAGACTTCCGTATCTGCCAGTTCAGGCACGGCAACTTCTTGCACGCTCACGGGAGCGGCAGTGCCGTATTGGTTTAAAACGGCTGCTTTCATAGAATACACACTTTCTTTTACGAGTTATTCCAGCTTTTCTTAATTTCTTCCTATACCATTAGATTATTAGTCAGCAAAGCATCTGTCAATCAAGAAAGGGCGATTTTCGCGATTTGTGCATAAGCGCTTTCAGCTAGTACAATAGATGGTAAAAATAACAAAGATTTCATTGAGAAAGCAAGGTTTTTATGAAGAAAGACATTATCAATAAACTGACGCTTGCCGCCGCGGCCCTGACTTTGGCCGGGACCGCTGCTTCTGCAGCTCAGCCAGCAGTCTTCGCGGCCAAGAAGAGCACGAAAACGAGCAAGAAGAGCAAGAAGACCACTAAGAAGCGCAAGCAGAAGACCAATGCCCAGACCTACGCTCCAGCCGTTCAAGGGCAAAGCGTCTACGTCGGCACTGCAGTCACGGCTCAGTCAGTCGTGACCAACGCGGCTGCTCTGCCGGCCGGAAGCAAGTTCGCGTTTACCAAGAAAGTGAACTACAAGAAAGCCGGGACCTACAAGACGGCCGTCAAGGTAACCTACCCGGACAAGTCCAGTGAAAAGACCAAGACGATTACAGTCAAGGTCCAGAAGCGGCCGAAGCTGGCCAAGCTCTACGCGCCGGTAGCCGTGGGCGTGACCGCGCCAGTGGGCAGCAAGGTGACGGCCAAGAGCGTGGTGGTCAATGCTGACGGGATGCCATACGGCACCAAGTATGCCTTCACCAAGAAGGTGAACTGCAAGAAGGCCGGGACTTACAAGACGGCTGTCAAGATTACCTACCTGGACAAGTCGACCTATACGACCAATTCCATCAAGATCATCGTTACAAAGAGTGCTGGCCAAAAGAGCAAGGCTAAGAGCAGCCAAAAAGCCGCGGCCAAGACTACTCTGGCCAGCCAGTACGCGCCAAAGGCGGCTGGCGTGACGACGACTGCCGGCAAGAAGGTCAGCGCCAAGTCTTTGGTTGCCAATGCCAGCCAGTTGCCAAAGGGCACCAAGTACGCCTTTACCAAGGCCGTTGACTTTACGACTGCCGGCACTTACCAAACCGCGGTCAAGGTTACTTATGCGGATAAGTCCAGCGAGCGGACCAAGTCTGTCGTGGTCGTCGTTAAAGCCGCCAAAACCGTTAAGAAGACGGACGCGGAAATCTATGAGCCTGCCTTGAAGTCAGCAAAGGCTGAGACCTACGCGGGCGAAAGCATTGATGCCAAGTCCTTGGTCAAGAACGTGGCTGATTTGCCAAAGGGGACCAAGTTCTCCTTTGCCAATGCCGTTGACTTCAGCAAGGAAGGCAAGACTACCGCGCAAATCAAGGCTACTTACCCGGACAAGTCCTGGGACTTGGGCGGCAAGGTGACGATCACGGTCTCCAGTTTGACCAAGGAGATGCACATTGACTCATATCAAGGAAAAGACGCGAGCGGTCACCCAATTGAGGCCATCTATGTGACCAACAACGCTGATATCAGCGTTGCCCTGAGTGCCGTCTTTGCCTTGAAGGATAAGAAGGGCAATTCACTGTCAACCAGTAGCGATGCTGCCAATCCAGTCGGGCCAGGCGAAACGGCAATCCTTTATGCCGGCTTCTATGACAGCAAGTCCGTGGCCAAGATGGACTATACTTTGACGGCCAAGCCATCCAAGTACAATTCAAAGATCGTTGACCTGCTGGACCAGGACAAGAGCAACTCAATCAGCCTGACCGACACTGGCGTCAACCTGTCAGTTGCCAACAAGGGCACCAGCACCCTGTACGCGCCAAGCGCGACGGCCATCTTCTTGAAGGATGACAAGCTCGTGGGCGTTGGGCGGACCAAGCTTGATGATGGTTCAGGGACCTTGAGCGCGGGCACGGGCTCAGCGGCGACGATCAGCTTTGCCAAGGCAAGCGATGGCTACGACAACGCATTGATCACTTTCTCCGCCCGGGACAAGAAGTAAAGCCAGATTTCCTGGGAAATAAAGCAAACAAAACCCCTCCGCCAGTTGGCGGAGGGGTTTTCTGTCTTCTTTTGTTAAGTTAGCACTAGTTAGCTGAGCAGGGCCTTGTCGCTGGCGAATTCTTCACCGGAGACGACTTCAAATTGGTGAAGCAGCTTTTCAACGGTCAGCTTCTTCTTTTCTTCACCCTTGATGTCCAGCACGACCTTGCCGGCGTTCATCATGATCAGGCGGTTGCCGTGGACGATGGCGTCTTTCATGTTGTGGGTAATCATCAAGGTGGTCAGGTGGCCTTCGTTGACGATCTTGTCCGTTGCCCGCAAGACCTTTGAGGCGGTCTTAGGGTCCAAGGCCGCGGTGTGTTCGTCAAGCAGCAGGATCTTTGGTTTGACCAAGGTGGCCATCAGCAGGGTCAAGGCTTGTCTTTGCCCCCCTGAAAGCAGGCCGACTTTGGCCGTCAAGCGGTCTTCAAGACCCAGATCCAAGATCTTCAAGCGCTCCTTGTATTCTTCCCGCTCCTTATTGTTGACGCCCCAGGCCAAGCCCCGATGCTTGCCGCGGCGGGCGGCGATGGCCAGGTTTTCTTCAATCTGCATGGTTGGCGCGGTCCCGGTCATTGGGTCCTGGAAGACTCTGCCGATCAAGGGAGCCCGCTTAAAGTCAGGCAGGCCAGTCACGTCTTGGCCGTCGATCACGATTGAGCCCGTGTCAACTGGCCAGACGCCAGCAATGGCGTTCAGCAGGGTGGACTTGCCGGCCCCGTTGCCCCCGATGACGGTCACGAAGTCCCCGTCTTCCAAGGTCAGGTCGATTCCGTTCAAGGCATGCTTTTCATTAATGGTGCCTTGGTTAAAAGTCTTGGTAATGTTCTTCAGCTGCAGCATTTATTTGGCCTCCATCTTCTTGGAATTCTTGCCAGCCTTGGCAAAGGAACTCTTGGCACGGCTTCTGAGGTAAGGCACGGCCAGGAACAGGGCAACGATGATCGCGGTGAACAGCTTCATCAGGTTTGGGTTCATCTTGAGCCACAGGATCAGGGTGTAGACGACGTAGTAAAGGATGGCGCCGACTACGACGAAGGCCAGGTGGCCAGCAAAGTTCAGCTTCTTGCCCAGGATCGCGTTGCCGACCACTTCACCGATGATGACGGCGGCCAGGCCGATAACGATGGAGCCACGGCCGGCGTTGACGTCCGCAAAGCCGGAGTATTGTGAGGACAGGGAGCCAGCCACGGCAACCAAGCCGTTGGAGAGGGCCAGGCCCAGAACCTTCATCCGGTCGATGTTGATCCCTTGTGCCTTGCTCATTTCCTGGTTGGTCCCGGTTGCCCGGATGGCTTCACCGATTTCCGTCCCGAAGAACCAGTACATCAAGGCGATCAAGACGATGACGATCACGCCGCAGACCAGAAGCGAGCCGTTGACGTCCAAACCGGACATTACCATGTTTCTGGTGGTGGAGCTGATGGCCGTGTTGGCCTTGAAGCTCATGATGGCCAAATTGATTGAGTAGAGGGCGTATTGGGTCAAGATCCCAGCCAGGATGGCAGGAATCCCCAGCTTGGTGTGCAAAAGGCCCGTAACTGCCCCGGCCAAAAGGCCTAGAACCAAAGCGGCTCCGACAGTTGCCCAAGGGGTCCAGCCCTTGAGGATCAAAACGGCGGAGATGGCCCCGCCAGTCGCGAAGGTCCCGTCGACCGTCAGGTCGGCGATATCCAAAATTCTAAAAGTAATGTAGACCCCGAGGGCCATAATGCCCCAGAAGAGCCCTTGCGCGGCCGCGGCCGGCAATCGGCCCAAGAAGTCTAAGAAATTAAGTGATGCAAAGTATGCGCCCATAAATAAAACTCCCTCTAAGCGATTGAATGCAGATTATGGAAAAAGGGATGTACCTGGCATCCCTTTTCAACAATATCAAAATCTAAAATTATGAGCCCTTGTAGGCCTTGTAGCCAGCTGGAACCTTGATGCCGAGTTCCTTGCAGATCGTAGGGTTGTATTCCTTGACTGGGTGAGTGTAGTACTCAACTGGCATCTTGGCGACCTTCTTCTTGCCTGAAAGGATTTCAGCGGCCATCTTGCCAGTCTGCTTGCCCAGGCCGTAGTAGTCGATGGACAGGGTAGCTACGCCGCACTTGCTCATGATCCCTTCTTCACCGGCGATGATTGGCACCTTGGCCTTCAGCGCTACGTTGTTGATGGTCTTCGCGCAGGAGGCAGCGGTGTTGTCGGTTGGGATGTAGATCACGTCGCTGCCGCTGGCTGCTTGCCGAGTAACGGAGTTGACGTCGTTGGTGTCTGAGAAAGTGTATTCGGTAACCTTGTAGCCGTCCTTCTTGGCGTACTTGGCAACTTCCTTGGCCTGGTATTTGGAGTTTGGCTCAGCTGAGCAGTAGAGGATTCCGACCTTCTTGGCCTTTGGCACGAAGTCCTTGATCATCTTTTCCTGCTTGTCCAATGGTGCCAAGTCGGAAGTCCCGGAAACGTTGCCGCCAACGGTGCCATCGAACTTCTTCAGGTTCAAGGCAACTTGGTAGTTGGTTACGGCCGTCCCCAAGATCGGAATGGACTTGGTGGCTGCCGTAGCCGCCTGCAGGCTGGCCGTAGCGTTGGCCAGGATCAGGTCAACCTTTTCGGAAGCGAAGTTGGTGCAGATGGTTGAAGCGGTAGAGGAGTCCCCTTGAGCGTTTTGCTCGTCGAAAGTAACGTTCTTGGCGCCCAACTCCTTCTTGACTTCAGCCTTGAAGCCCTTAGTAGCCGCGTCCAAAGCTTCGTGCTGGACGAGCTGACAGATCCCGATCTTGTAGTGCTTATTGCTGGTCGATGAACTGGTTGATTTGCTTGACGATGATGACGAGCCGGAGTTGACGCAGCCCGCTGACCCTAAGGCCATGACTGCCGTCAAAGCAACGACGGCGAGTCTTTGCAGCTTTCTCATGATATTTCCCTCCATCTAAAATTTCTAAGATGCCATATTCTTAACTCTTCAATTCAGCCGCGACGCGACTGCAACAAACTAAACTTTAATAAAACTCTCATCAACAAATGATAACCATATTGTATATAATGGCTCCTGCTTTTTCAAGCAAAAACTTAAATTAAAATTAAAACTTTTGCTTGGTTACTTTTCCGTGTATGGCTTGTAGCCAGCAGGCGGCTTGATCCCGAGCTTCTTACAAATGGTTGGGTTGTATTCCTTAACTGGTTCTGGATCGTATTGGATTGGCATTTGGGAGATCTTCTTCTTGCCAGTCAGGACCTGCACGGCCATCTGGCCGGTGATCTTGCCCAGCTTGTTGAAGTCGATGGACAGGGTGCCGACCCCGCAGCGGCCCATCAGCATCTCTTCGCCGGCGATGATTGGCACCTTGGCCTTGAGGGCAACGTTGTTGATGGTCTTGGAGCAGGATGAGGCGAGGTTGTCGGTTGGAATGTAGATCACGTCAGAAGCGCTGACCGCCTGCCGGGTAACGGAGTTGACGTCGTTTGTGTCAGAGAAGGTATATTGGGTAACCTTGTAGCCATCTTTCTTGGCATACTTTTCGATTTCTTCAGCTTGGTATTTGGAGTTGGGTTCTGATGAGGAGCGGAGAATCCCGAGCCGCTTGGCTTTAGGAACAAAGTCCTTGATGATTTTTTCCTGCTTGTCCAGGGGCGCTAAGTCGGAAGTCCCGGAGATGTTGCCGCCGACCGTCCCGTTAAAGTGCTTGAGGTTCAAGGCAACGGGGAAGCTGGTTACGGACGTCCCTAAGATCGGGATGGACTTGGTCGCGGATGCCGCGGCTTGCAGGGCCGGGGTAGCGTTGGCCATGATCAGGTCGACCTTTTCGGAAGCAAAGTTGGTGCAGATGGTCGAAGTGGTTGAAGAATCGCCTTGGGCGTTTTGGTCGTCAAAAGTAACGTTCTTGGCGCCAAGCTCCTTCTTGACTTCGGCTTTAAAGCTCTTGGTTGCCGCGTCCAAGGCTTGGTGCTGGACGTATTGGCAGATGCCGATCGTGTAGTGCTTCTTAGTGGTGCTTGAAGAGGCCGGCTTGCTGCTTGAACCTGAATTGACGCAGCCCGCTGAAGCGAAGGCCATCAAAGCCGTCGCGGCCACGAGCGCGATACGCTGAATCTTTCTCATGATATGTTTCCTCCTAAATACGTGAACTGAAGTTCACACTTCTTTGACAGTGACAATTGCTGAAAGAATCTCTGACTTAATTTTTCTTTCATCCAAAAGTCATGCTTGCATTTTAAAGAACTAATTTTAACTTTGCAATGGAAATTAAATTATCATTAGAAAGAGAGCTTTTGACGTGAAATAACTGATTTTTTAGTTAATGATACATAAAATTATATACCGTGAAAAAATTTATTTATTAATTGTCAATTGCGATAGATGAGCTTTATTGCTGACCGTCGGCTGATGGTAGTATACTGAAAAATAGTTTGAAATAGCGCAACTTTTGCATCGAATGACGAAAGCGGCAATAACGTTAAGCTATTTGCTTTGAGGCTATTCGGCTTAATCGTTCCGCAGCTATGCTTGTACATATATATCTTTATTCTTTTGGGTTCGAGTCTGCTTTTATTGGTTTAGGGGGGAGAAAAAATGAAAGAATGTCCGAATTGTCACCAGCAGATTGCCGATAACGCAAGTTTTTGTCCAAAATGTGGCGCTAAGCAGACTACAAATAAGCTGTGTCCGCGCTGCCATGCTGAAGCAGCCAAGACGGCTAAGTTTTGCACCCATTGTGGCTACAGCTTCAGACAAGAGGCGGTGCAAGCACAAACTGGGCAAGCAACTAGTACGTCAGAAAAGCCGTCATTCATTACTTGGCTGATAAATGCCATCGTGCACCCATTCGAGAAGTATCCAG
The DNA here is from genome assembly GCF_044902225.1 of Lactobacillus sp. 23-2. Classification (NCBI taxonomy): domain Bacteria; kingdom Bacillati; phylum Bacillota; class Bacilli; order Lactobacillales; family Lactobacillaceae; genus Lactobacillus; species Lactobacillus sp. 23-2. Next base: position 38,548 of record NZ_JAOQBX010000016.1, read on the forward strand.
CCGGACCATGGTATGGGCTGCTGATCTTGTTTGTGCTGATCTTTGGCAACGGCTGGGTTTTTTGGTCAAACCGCTATGAGATTCTGAAGGATTGGCTCATGGTAGATCGCTTGGAATATGGCTCAAAGCTGGTTACATTCTTGCAGCAGCTGAACCAGCAGGAACTGGATCGCCTGCCGGCAGGTGCTAACTACTAGTCTCAAAATACGTAGTTAAAATGTGCTAACGTATTTAGATGGTGGTATAATAGACTCATCCTAATAGAAAGGATGAGTCTATTTTTTATGTCTAAAGTCTACAAGCCCCATGAAGCTGCTAAAGTCTTG
>NZ_JAOQBX010000017.1:0-17818 GCF_044902225.1 Lactobacillus sp. 23-2
TCGTGCCCCGGAAAGTACCTAACTACGGCACTTTTCAAAAAATCGTGCCCCGGAAAGTACCTAACTACGGCACTTTTCAAAAAAATCGTGCCCCGGAAAGTACCCAACTACGGCACTTTTTAAAAATTCGTGCCCCGGAAAGTACCCAACTACTGACATTCTGCAAAAAGTGTCACACCACAATACCCAACTACTGACATTTTGCTAAAAGTGTCGCACCACAACACCCAACTACTGACATTTTGCTAAAAGTGTCATACTATACTACACAAAAAACGCTAAGCAAACAACTTTGCTTAGCGTTTAAGATTATTTCTTAATAAAAGACGTGTCGGGCACGCGGATCAAGAAGAAGCGGGTCGCCACCTTGCCAGCGTGCATTCCCAGCCCATTCTGGGCCGTATTCTTGTAGCGGGCAGTGTAGACGGCCACATAAGCCTTCTGGTAGCGGTCGTCCATCTGCTTCAGCTTGGCCAGCTTAAACGGAATCGTGCTGGCGGTCACGTTGATCGGGTTGTCCTCATAAGAGACGGTCGCCATCCGGCTAGGCACGGTATACTTGTGCCCCGCGGTGTAAAAAATATAGTTCTGGCTGGCGTTCTTGGTCTTTGAAGAATCGACCTTGACGTAGTAGTTCTTTGAGGCGCCTGGCTGCAGGATCAGGGACTGGTACTTGACCTTGGCGCTGATCCGGGCCTGGTCGTTTAAGTTCGGGTTGTCAAAAACCGACTGCCCCGCCAGCCAGCCCAAGGCCAGGCAAAAGATGGCAATCTCCGCAATGCTGATGGCGAGGTTGCCCCATTCAAAGCTATGGTGGCGTTCAATAATCATTCGCAGCCGCCGCTTGCGGATATTCTGCACAATGAAGGTCAGGTAGACGATCAAAGCCACCCAAAGGGCCACGCCCAAGACATTCCAGCTCCACATAATTGCTTACCTCCTATGCTAATTATAAGGGAAGGCGGCGGTAAAGCCCAATTTATTTTTTGCTGGACTTGGCTTTAGTCTCCTTCTTGGCAGCTTTTTCGGCTTCCTTGGCGGCCTTGGCAACTTCGCGGGCCGCCTTTTCATTTTCGCGGATCTGCTTGAGCTTCTCGCTCATGGCATCAGTCAACAGGTCCGTGGCCTTGTCCTCGTCAGCCACCAGCTCATCCCCCGTCAGCAAGAGGTCGATCCGGAACTTAGAGGCGTTGACGTACTCGCTGGCCGTCTCAAAGTAGACCTTGACCGGCACTTCTTCCTCATTTTCGAAAAAGTTGATCAGCTTCTTGTAGTTGGCCAGGGGCAGGTTGATGATATTGGTCTCCAAGGCAAAAGTAATCGGGTTCTTCCCTTCCAAAACCAGCTGGACCTGCATCAAAGATCCCTTTTTCAAGGCCAGGGCGACTTCGTGGACCATTTTTTCCGCGTGAACGCGCAGCTTGCTCTTGCTTCTGGACACGTCAGCGTACTTGATGGTCTCCATGTCGGACAAGTATTCTTGCTCTTCAATTGCTTTAGTAATCTCGTTTAAGTTGATTTTCATGGTCATCATGTCCTAACTTGCTATCAAATTCTCTACCTACCTTAGCGAAAAAAGCTCAATTGTGCAAGGACATCAGCTGAAGGGCGGGATTTTTTCATGAAAAAAGAACCGGCCATGCGACCGGCTCTTATTAGGATTAATAGGAAATATAGGTATGACGCCAGACATCGCCTGACTATCATCGCCGCGGGCAAAAAACATGGGGAAAAGATCTGCCCGCGGGGAAATAGAGCCACTTGTCATAAGCAGGCCTCTATCACGCTGTCATTCTAACATATCTCCTTAGCACTGTCTTTCATAACGTAGAGTATTTAATTATTTAAGGGCTGGTTCTTGAAAAGTTAAATAATTAATCCAAAAATTTTACAAAGCAGCGGCAAGCGAGTATAATAAATCATCGACGAGTCGAGGAAAACGCAAAGGTGCGTATTTTTGAGATAGAGGGCATCAGGCCTTTGGCCAGACGCGGGAAGCGTCGATGCTGACACACCCTTGATGTGAACGAGAAGGAGTCACATTTGCCGCTTGGCAAGTGCCTTGAGTAAGCCGCCGGAAGCTTAATTGCTTCTGGCGGCTTTTTTGTTTGGCCAGCGCGGCGCGCCAGCTCTTTTTGGCTTATTTATTCAACTGATTTAAGCCAAATCGTACCATCTTGTGACTGGTATGAGCCATCATCTGACATCCCTCACCTGCTGCTATCCTACTTCGTTTCCGGCCAAATAAAAGCGATTTTTTTAAAGTCGTTGTAAAATATTCAGTAAATAATGGAGGGAGAAAAAATGAAAACAATCAAGCAGCTCTATCATGAGCACAAGATCATTACGCTGATTCTGACCTCGCCAGTGTGGCTCTTTGTCCTTTTTTCCGTATTGTTTACGGCAAACGAGATCTACAAATCGACCCAAGAAGGCGTGGTAACGGAAGTTCTGAATCAGACCCTGCCTAAGCACGGCTACAGCGACCTGTACTACCTCAACCAGGTCAAGGCCGACAGCCATTTCGGCATGGGGACGACCTATGTCAGCAGCTTCTCAACCAAGCGGACAGTCAAAAAGAACCAGGCTCTCTTCGCCAAATCTGGCAAGAAGGTGGACAAAGGCGATGCTAACCTGCCTTATTACAAAGAAGTCACGGTCCGCCGGAATGGCATGGGCTGGAAAGTTACCGTCTCTGACTCAATCGGCCAAGAAGAAAGCAGCTATAACGTGAAATAAGCTCCAATGTCCTCATTGAATTTGGGCGCTCATCTAATTTAGATGAGCGTTTTTGTTTTGGGCAATCGAATGTAGGAAAATTGCGGCAGTTGGGCACTTTTCGGGAACCGAGCTGCGCCAGCAAACGCGGCAGGGCAATCCGCCTTGAATAAGCACAAAAAAAGCACGTGAACAACTCACGTGCTTAAATCAATTATTCGTTCGACCCTTCCAGTGGCCCTTCTTTGGCAATCGCGTCTTCCTTGGTCGACTCAGTCGTGCCGTGCGCGTGCTTTACTGGCGCGTAAAGGCTGAAGCACTTCATCGGCTCGTCGCCAGCGTTGGTCACGTTGTGCCAAGTGTTGTCCGGGATAAAGACAGCTTCCCCAGCGTGAACGATCTTGTCCACGGTCAGCTTGTCCTTCTCCTTGCCCAGCTGCACGCGGCCGGTCCCGCTCACCAGGTAGATGAACTGGTCATTGTCGTGGTGAATCTCCAAGCCAATGTCGCCGCCGCCAGCCGGGATGCACATCAGGGTTACCTGGAAGTGGTCCCCGGTCCACAAAGTTTCACGATACTTTTCATTTTCTAAGGCAGCCTGCCGTAAATCCAAAGCACATGGAGCAGGTCCATAGTCCTTCAATTCTAACATGACAAAACACCTCTTTATAAAAAAATGTAAGCGTTTTACTTGCTGACAACTTAAGTCTAACACTTTTTGGCCAGCATACAAGCCTGAATGCTGGCGGACCTATTCTTTCTTTTCTCGGACATGAATCCGCCGCAAGTGCTTGACCATCGCTTCCTGAAACATGGTCGACAGCAAGACCCCTAAGGCAATGGAGGCCGTCACGATCGCCACCCGCTGAACTTCCTGCTGGGCTTGCGGCAGATTGCCGTCCAGCAGGCTCCTGACCGCCATATAGGCCGGCGCCCCTGGCACCAAGGGAACCAGGCCCGGCACGCTGAACAAGAGAGCGGGACACTTTTGCCAGTGGGCCAAAAGGACGGACAACAGGCCCACGGTAAAGGCCCCCAGCATGTTCGACAGCATCCGGCCCAAACCGGCCCGGTCAGCAAACCAGTAGACCATCCACCCGGCCATGCCGCAGATCCCGCTCCAATTGATCACCCGGTGGGGAATATTGATGGTCAAGGCAAAACCGATCGTCGCGATCAGCGAGAAGGCCAAGTTGATGACCAGGTCAAAGAAGGTAAAGTTGACGTGCATCCCAAACATAGTCAGGCTCCTAAAAACTTGATGACAATCCCGACCCCGCCGCCTAAGGCGATGGCCGTCAGCGCGGCTTCGCACATGCGCACGATCCCTGAGACCAGGTCCCCCTGAAACAGGTCGCGCAAAGCCGTGGTCAGGGCCATGCCTGGCACCAAAGTCATCAGGGCCCCAACCAGGATATTGTTGATGTTGCACGGCGGGTACAGGTGGTTGATCCCAATCGCGATCATCCCCATGACCATGGCCGACACCATCTCTGACAAAAAGCGGACATTGGTATGCTGGGAGAACCGGTAGTTCACCAAGTAGCCGCATCCCCCGACCAGACAGGAGGCCAGCATATCGGCCCAGGCATACTTGCCCAAAAAGATGACCATCAAGGTCCCGCTCAGCAGGGCCGCCCCCAGTACCTGCAGCCACAAGGGAAAAGTCGGCACCTGCTTTTCCACCTGGGCCAATTTTTCCTCCAGCAGCTTCAGGCTGATCCGCTTGTCCGCGAACTCCCTTGACAGCTCATTGACCCGGTCGACCAGCTCCAGGTTGATGGCCCGCTTTTTCACGGATTCCAGCTCCGTGACCGTGCTGGCCACCCCATTGTCCAGGCTGACGAAAATCCCGGTCGGCGAGGCAAACACGTTGACCTCCCGGATTCCGGCGTTGACCGCGATCCGGCGCATGGTATCCTCGACCCGGTACATTTCACTCCCGCCCGCCAGCATCAAGCGGCCGGCCTTCAAACAAATGTGCACCACCCGTTGGGTGTATTCGGCTTGGGTTTCGTTCATTGGCTTTACCTGCTAAAAAAATCCCCGCTTATTCCTGGGCCATGGCCTCGATGTCCACGACCTTGTCGATCCAGTCGCCCCTGAAGAAGTCGCGCTCGTGGCTGACCACGATGACCCCGCCAGGGAAGTCGATAATCGCCTTTCTCAAGCTGTCCTTGGTCTCATTGTCCAAGTGGTTGGTTGGCTCGTCCAAAAAGAGCAGGTTGGCCGGCTCAAACTGCATCTTGGCCAGCTTGACCTTTTCCTGCTCGCCCCCGGACAATTCCTTTAAGGGACTCATGACCAGCTGGGCCGTCAAGCCCATCCGGGCCAAGGCCTGGCGCAATTCTTTCGGCTTTTTCCGCTCAAATTCATTGGACAGATACTGCAGCGGGGTCATGTTCTGGTTGGGCCAGGTCAGATCCTGCTTGAAGTAGGCCAATTTGACCGTGGAAGAGATCTCAAAGCCGCCATAGATTGGCTTGATCTGCCCCAACAGGGTCTTGAGCAAGGTAGTCTTGCCGATCCCGTTGAAGCCAGTGATGGCCACTTTTTCCCCATTGCCCACGGAGAAGTTGAAGGCTTCCTTGACCAGGGCCTGGTCGTAGCCGATTACCAAATCCTGGGTCTGCAAAAGCAGGTTGGAAGCCGTCTCCACGTAAGGGAACTGGAACTTGGCCTTTTTGCCCGTCTGCGGCGGGGTCAGCTTGTCCATCCGGTCCAGGAGCTTTTGGCGGGACTTGGCGCTTTTGGCCCGGGTACCGGCCTTATTTTTTCTAATATAGGCTTCAGTCTTGGCAATCTGCCGCTGCTGGTTGGCATAGGCCTTCATGTAAGTCTGCCGGTTGGCCTCTTTCTGCCGCATGGCCTGCTTCAAGGTCCCAGTGTAGCGGGTGATGGTCCCAAAGTCGATATCGATGATGCAGTTGGTGATCCGGCCTAAAAAGTCGTAGTCGTGGCTGACGACGATAAAGGCTCCTGGGAAGTCGTTCAGATAGTTGACCAGCCAGTCGATATGGCTGACGTCCAAATAGTTGGTCGGTTCGTCCAAGACCAGGACCTGGGGCCTCTGCAAGAGCAATTTGGCCAGGATGATCTTGGACCGCTGGCCGCCAGAGAGCTTGGCCACGTCATGGTCATAGCCCAAATCCGCCAAGCCTAAACCGCTGGCCACGCGCTCGATTTCCGTGTCCAGATCGTAAAAATTGCTTTCTTCCAGGTTGGTCTGGATCTTCCCAGCCTTCTCCAGCAGCTGGTCATCCCCGCTGGCCGCGTAGTCCGCGTACAGCTGGTTCAAGCGGGCCTCTTGCGCGTACAGGTGGTCAAAAGCCGTGCGCAGGAACTCGCGGATCGACAGGCCAGGCGTCAGCTTGGCGTACTGGTCCAGGTAGCCGACCGTGACCTTGTTCTGCCACTTGACCTGGCCGTCGTCTGGGAGGATCTCCCCCGTCAGGATCTTGATCAAGGTGGACTTGCCAACCCCATTTTGCCCCGTGACCCCCATGTGGTCCTCTTTGTTCAGGACAAAGCTGGCGCCCTCATACAAGGTCTTTTCCGCGAAGCCTTGGCTCAAATTATCGACTGTCAGTAAACTCAAAGTTCTGTTTCCTCTCTATAAGTGGAAGTTTTCCGCGTTGTCGCGCTCTTTTTCATATTTTTTCAAAATTTTTAAAATTTTCGGCCAGAGGCAGCGGGGAGCCACCAAGTTGAGGTGGTCGCTGGCAACCTTGAAGTAGCTCTGCCGCATCCCCGTCAGCTTGGCCAGGAACTCGTCATCCATGTGGTACTTGTCCGCGATGCGCTGTACTTCCGCAATAGCGTATTCCGTGTAGCTGGAGCTGGCCCCCACCAGGATGAAGCCGATCACGCCCCAGATGACTGACTGGGCGGTGGTCATGGCAAAGGAATGCAAGCAGATGTAAACCATGGCAATGAAGGTCAGGGCACCCGCGATGGCCCCGTAGATGTATGGATAGTAACGTTTCATTGAAAAATTCCCCTCTCAAATTCTAAGAACTATCTTAACGTATTTTGGCCCTGGTTTAGTAGCAAAATTATTGCTGAAAGGGAAAAAATAAGGCCTGGCACTGGAAATTCTCCAGGCTGGGCCTTCTATCTCTCTTGAAAAAGCTGACGCACCTTCCGGCTGTTTCTGGTCGAGAAATAGCGGACGTCGCCGGTGATGAAGGTCAGCTTTTTCTCCTTCAAATCGACTTCTTTGACGTTGGCGGGGTTGATGACGCAGGATTCGCTGACCTGCACCAGGGCCGGGTACTTCTGCGGCAGTTCCTTCAGCTTGCCGATGAATTCCGCCCAGCCGGTCGTCTTAACCAGGCGCAGCTTGTGGGGAACCGGCGTCGTCTCCACGTAAACCACATCCCCCATGCTCATGTTTCTGACGTCATGGCCGAATCGGTAGCTAAAAGTGTTTTTCTGAATATAGCGGTACTTGGCGATCGCGTCCACCGCCTGCTCCAGAGAGTAGGTCACGTTTCGGCGCAAGTCGTCCGCGTTGCCGTTTTTGACGATAAAATTGCTGGCCCCCAGCCGCCTTTGAAAGGTCAAAAAAGCCATATCCTGGTGGCTGGTCACGAAAATCAGCTGGGCCTTGGGGTCCTGCTTCTTGATGATCTCGCCCAAGTCCAGGCCGTTTTGCTCGTCCAGCTTCTTGCCGATTTCAATATCCAAAAAGTAGATGCCGGACGTGAGCGGCTTTTGGGTCAAAAAATCCAGGGCCTCATCGTAGCTGCCCGCCGCCTTGACGACGGCAAAGTCCAGCTCTTCTTCATCACTTAAAATAATCTGCGCCCGCTTGATGCAGTCCTTGATCAGGGCAATCTGGTCAGGCTCATCGTCGCAGATAAAAACCGGATACTTTATTTTTCTCCCTCCTTCAGAACCATCAGACTAAATGTAAAATCGTTGCCTGTCGTATCTATATCAACAATCATTTGCCCAGCATATTTGTTCACGATCTCCAAGGCGTTGCTTAAGCCCAGGCCGGCATGCTGGTCCTTGCTCGTGTAGCCTGGCTCAAAAATGTGCGGCGACGGGATATTGTCCGTCTTGTTCTTGATGACAAATTCGAAATCGCCGTTTTCCTGGTAGAACATGGCTTCAATCCGCGCGTCCTTTAAGCCGCTGCTGGCCTCGATGGCATTGTCAAAAGAAATCCCGATAACCCGGACCAGGTCCATTTTTTCCATTTCAGAGACCAAAGGCAGGTGGTCGATGTCCTTCTGGCAGCTGAAGCGGTAGGGAATCCCCTGATCGTAGATTTTCGACAATTTGGTAATTACGATGCTTTTAAGCAAATCATCATGGATATGATTGACGTCTTGAAACTTGGCCAGGGCATGCTCGTCAAAGTTTTCCCTTGAATACTCGTTTAGCTTCTCCAAAAGCTGCTGGGAGTCGTTTTGGGCCGCTGCCAGCTTGAGGCTGCTCAAAATATTGCGATAGTCATGCTTGAAGCGGCGCAGCCGGTCCTCATCCTGCTCCAAAGAAGCCGCGTAGCTCTTCAGCTGCTGGTTGGACTCATAGAGCTGGCGGTTCTGCGCTTGCAAGTGCCGCTCTTCGGCTTCGTTTAAAAGGGCGGTCTGATTTTTGATGCTGAGACTAAAGCTGAGCACGGCATAGATGCCTTGAACGGCCAAGATACCCAAGAGGATCGCCAGGCCAACCGACACCTTCTTCACCTGCATCCCGACGACGTATGCAAAAATTGTCGAGACATACAGGTAGGCCAGCAGAAACAAGCAGTTTGTCTGATAGCGGACGTCGCTGATATATTTGCGGATTTTTGGCAAAAGCGGCCATGCGAGCAAAAAGCCAGCCAGCAGGACGAGCAAGTCAATCCACAAGCTGGCCGCAAGAGTTTCCGCAAAAGACCAGCTGATGATGTTTACTATAATGTCTTCTAGCAAACCAAGGATGCCAATGATCAAGGCCGAGCTTACTGCCTGCTTGACCTTTTTGCCTTTGATCTGGGTTAAAACCAAGAGGATCAGCTCAAAAATTTCAAAAGGAAGGTCAATGAAATAGGACGGAACCGATTCAATTGTGATCCCGTCAATCACGCCAATGAGCCAGATACCCAAAAACATCGCCCAAGCCCGGCGGCTAGCGGGCCGCTGGTCAAGCAGCCGCAAAAAAAGTGCTATCTTAATCGCTGGTGTCAGCATCATGGTGCCGGCATCAAGCAGATACAATAAAATCATCTATCCATCCTGTCTTCGCTTCGTCCGTTTACCGTTTCCATAATACAGCAAAAAGCGCAACTGAGTTGCGCCTTTAAAAATAACGCTAATTGCCTTGGGCAAAAGCGGACCAGCTACTTGAACAAGTTGTCAAAAAAGCCGTAAAAGCTGCCGTGAATGGTGTGAAAGCAGATTAAGCTGCGGCGGACGTCACCTTTTTTGTCCACGACCTCTTTTGCCTTCTTCATCTGCAGCTTTAAAATTTCATCAATCAAATGTTCCATTTTTCTGCCTCCTTTTGTCAATAGTCTAGCCTTTCTCCTTTGCTTTTTGGCTAAACAGTCATCATCGGGCAAAAAAGGCTCATAAGCGCAAAAAAATACCCCTAGCTAAGCTAGAGGCATGATTGGCATCACTACCAAGAATCCGAGTTTCTTGGCGTAACGGAATTGGCATCATAGATCGTGTAATCGGTAAAGGTATCGCTCTTGGAGAAGTCGATCCCGTTATAGGACTCGTTCAGACTGTTCTGCCGGGTTTCCTGGTTGGCTAGGGTCTGAGTCGCCAGGCCCAGGCTCTTTCTCAGCTTGTCCGACCACTTCTGCAATTCCGCGGTTGAGGCAATCTGGAAGCTGGTCCCGGAGATCATCGCGTCGTGCCCTTGGATGTAGCCGCTGGTCACGTTTCTGGCCGCGCCTCGGTAGTTCAAGGCCAGACTGGTCATGTCGCCAAAAGTCAGGTCCGTCTTCACGTATTTGGCAAAAATTTTCAGCAGCTTCTGGTAGTTGGCCAGGCCGTTGACGCTCAAGGCCTTCTTCAACACGGCCTGAATGATCTGCCTTTGCCGCATCTGCCGGCCATAGTCCCCCTTAGGGTCGTCATAGCGCATGCGGGCATAGGCCACGGCATGGCGGCCGTTAAGGTGCTGCTTGCCCTTATGGAAATCGCACCAGTCATAGCTGAAGCTGAACGGAACCTGCACGTCGACCCCGCCCAAAGCGTCAACCAGGCTCTTCAAAGCCTTCATGTTGACCTCCAGATAGTAGTCGACCGGCACGTTCAACAAGGCAGAGACCGTCTTCACGGACCCGTGGCTGCCCCCGAACTGGTAAGCCGAGTTGGCCTTAAACATGAAGTAGCTCTTCGCGCTCGTCTCCCCCAGGATCTCCGTCAAAGTGTCCCGCGGAATCGAAGTCATCGTGGCCTTCTTGGTCTGCGGGTTGGCAGTCACCAGAATGATGGTGTCCGAATTGCCTTGGTCATGGCGTCCCTCAATCCCCTGGTCCACCCCTAAAACCAAGATGGAAATCGGCTTTCGGGCCGCGATCTTGGCGCTGGTCGCGGTGTTCGTGTTCCCCTGGCTCATCCGCGACACGGTCGCGTGCAGGGTAAAGTAGGCATGTGCCCCCCAAGTAGCCGCGACCAGGACTAGGAAGGTCAAGACCAGACCAAATACCGCCCCCCTGCGGCGCGGCTTGTCAATCAGGTCTGCCTTGACCAGAGTCACGTTGCGGAAAAGCTTGTCTGTCGTCTTGTGGCGCTGCCGGTTTCCATTATCCATCAATCGCCGTTTCCTTCCTAAATCCTAATCAATCAAAAAATATTTTCTCACTTATTTCCCGTAAGATAAACTAAAAGCAGGCAATGTTTATAGTATCTTATTTTTTAGGCAGAAACACGCGAATGTAGTAGAATACAAGCATATTGAGGAAAAAACTGCAATTAGAAAAGAGGAATCATTTATGGAAATTCCAACCCGCGACCAAGTCCCAGTTCAAGACACCTGGGACCTGACCCGCATCTATCCAGACGACGCGGCCTGGGAAGCCGACGGCAGCGCCTTGGCCAAAGACATCGCCGCTATCGCCCACGTCGCTGACGGGCTGACGGATAACGGCACCGCCCTGTACGAGGGCTTGAGCAAGATTTTTGCCCTGGACCGCCGCTTGTCCAAATACTATTCTTACGCCACTTTAGCTTCTGACGTCGACACCAGCAACCAGCACTACTTGGGCTATGCCGCCAAGGCCCAGACCCTGGCCAGCGACTACCAGGCCCAGATCTCCTTCTTGGAATCAGCCATCCTGGCCTTGTCCGGGGAAGAACTGGCTGAGTGCTACCGGCAAGAGCCGCGCCTGGAAGACTACCGCCACTTTTTGGACAAAATCCGGACCCAAAGCGCCCACGTCCTGTCCGCCAAGGAAGAAGCCGTCTTCTCCCAAGCCAGCGACGCCTTGGCCTCTTCCACCAATACCTTCAACGTCCTGTCCAATTCCGACCTGGAATTCCCTTACGTTGAAGACGAAGACGGCCAGGCCATCCAGCTGACTGACGGCAGCTACAGCATCTTGATCCAGTCCCAGAAGCGGGAAGTCAGAGAAGATGCCTTCGGGGCCCTCTACTCCAGCTACGCCCAGTTTGAGAATACTTTTGCCTCAACCTTGGCCGGCGTGGTCAAGGCCCACAACTTCAACGCCCAGGTCCACCGCTACCCGGACGCCAGAAGCGCGGCCTTAGCCGCCAACAACGTTCCCGTCGAGGTCTACGACCAGCTGGTGGCCAGCGTCCATGACCACCTGGACCTGCTCCACCGCTACGTGGCCTTGCGCAAGGAAATCCTTGGCCTGGATGACCTGCAGATGTGGGACATGTACGTGCCGATCACCGGCAAGCCATCCCAGACTTACAGCTTCGCTTCTGCCAAAAAGATCGCCAAAACTGCCCTGGCGCCGATGGGGCAGGATTACTTAAAGCACGTGGACTACCTGTTCAACAACCGCTGCATCGACTTCGTCGAAAACCGCCACAAGCAAAGCGGGGCTTACTCCGGCGGGGCCTACGACACTGACGCCTACGAGCTGATCAACTGGCAGGACGACCTGGACTCCCTCTACACCCTGGTCCACGAGACGGGTCACTCCGTCCACAGCATGTACACCCGGGAGACCCAGCCTTACGTTTACGGGGACTACCCGATCTTTTTGGCCGAAATTGCTTCAACGACCAACGAAAACCTGCTCACCAACTACCTGCTGGACCACACGGAGGACCCAAAGGAAAGAGCCGCCCTGCTCAACTACTACCTGGACTCCTTCAAGGGGACCGTCTATCGGCAGACCCAGTTCGCGGAATTCGAGCAGTTCATCCATGAAAGCGACCAAAACGGGCAGCCGCTGACGGCCGACTTTTTGAACGGCAACTACGGGGACTTGAACCAGGCCTACTACGGGGAGGCCATGACCCCAGACAGCGACATCGACAAGGAATGGGCCCGGATTCCCCACTTCTACTACGACTTCTACGTCTACCAGTACGCTACCGGCTTCGCGGCCGCGACCGCTTTGGCCAACAAGGTGTCCTATGGGAGCGACCAGGACCGGGCCAACTACCTGGGCTTCCTGAAGTCCGGCTCCTCCGCCTTCCCGCTGGAAACGATGCAAAAGGCCGGCGTGGACATGACCAAGGCCGACTACCTGGAAGACGCCTTCGCGACTTTCGCGCGGCGCCTGGACGAATTCACCGACCTGATCAAGGGCCTGCACAAGTAAGCCTGGCTTAAAAGCTTAAAGACAAAAAAGCTGCTCTCCAATTGCGCGCGGAGAGCAGCTTTTGTTATGCGATTTATTAATTTTGATGCTTATGCTTATTTACTATAACTGAAATTTAATCCCTTAATGAAGTTAACTCACATTCAGATAACTCCTTCTATAAGTATTTTTCACAAGGATTATTGTACATGAAGGCGCTTGAAAATTCATGTGAACATTGATTCAAAATGTTGATATATCAGCGTCCATACTTGAATTTATTTCACAATGTTTTTGTTTGCTAAAAGAAGGATCCAAAAAAGCCCCGCTATTGCGGGGCTCTATATATTTTTTCACAAACTTGTTTGTTAACAAGGTTGCCTCTATTGCTCGGCAAAAAAAGATTTAAAAAATTTTGCTATTTAGCGTTAGGCGTACCTAATTTTTCCAAAACGTAGTCGCCGTCGCTGTCCTTGCTGATGATCCCGTTATGGTAAGTGTCAGTCACGCTGGTGTCATCCTTGTCACCGGTGTAAGAGAGGTTGTGGGTGACCTTGTAGTTGACGTAAGTCTTGCCGCTACCGGCCGGGCTGGTAGACAGGACTTTGACGACTTCGTTGTAATCGGAGACTGAGTCAGAGTCATCCCAGTTGTCGTGCAGCTTCTTGATGCTGAGGTAGCCGGTATTGCTGCTGCCGTTGACCCAGTCTTTGCTGTCGTTGTCATCCCAAATATCCTGGAGGAGGTCTTCAGCGTCTTCGCTGCTTGCTAGGCCTGGCCAGGACGGGGTCAGGACCCAGCTGCCGTTGACAGCCTTGATTTGGTCGCTGCTATCGTCATCACTAAAGTCATAGTCATCGTCACTGTCATTTTCCTGGTCAGCTGGGGTAGTCACGTACTGGTCAAAGTCGTGGATCGTATCTGACTTGCCGATACCGGACTTTTTCACGTAGAGGTTCATCCCTGACGTGATCTGGTAGTCCTTGAAGCTGGCCTGGCCCTTGTCGTCCAGGTCGGCCACCTTCTTGTCGTTGATGTAGACTTCCCCGTTAGGCACGCTGCTGACCTTGAAGCTGCCCGTGGTGATGTTCAGGCTGACCTGGTGGTTGCTGAAGAGGTCCAGCTTAACCGGGCTAGGTGAAATGGTCTTCCCGCTCAAGTTGGCTGAAACTGAGAAGGTATAGCGGCCAGCGATTACCGGGTCCAGCTTCTTTTGGTAGTAGTCACCAGACGCAGACAGCTTGCCCACGTCTTTCCCGTTCATCTTGATCGTGGAATTTTTGTGGTTGGTCACGACCGTTGGCGAATAAGTTTTGACCATGAGCTTGTATTTCGGGAAAAGGAAAAAGTAGTGGCCATCCTCGCCTAAAGAAACAGAGTCCTTGAAGCTGGCATCAAGTTCTTCCTGATTCTTCCACTTACTGCCCAGGTTGTTAGCCTTGGTCTGGTTGGCCTTGTAGTATGTTTGCAGCGGCCGTACGCTCTTCTTGGTCAGCTGGAAGCTGCTGTCGTCAGTTTTAACGTAAGGCGACAGATCCTGGCTTGGGTCCTTCAGCGCGCTGATGATTCTGTCGATCTGTTTGTCCTTGGCGTAGTAAGACTTACCAAAGCCGTAACCAGCCAAAAGGACCAGCAAGACAGCAGCGGTGATCAAGATTGGCTTCTTCCACTTCCGGGTCTGCTTGAGGTTGGCCCGCTTTTTGACGGTTTTAGCTGGCTTAACAGGTTGAACTTGCTGGACTGGTTGAACTGGTTGAACCTGCTGGACTGGCTGAGTTGGCTGAGTTGGCTGTGCCGGTTTAACCAACTTTTCCCCGCATTTGGCGCAGAAAGTGGCATTAGCTTGGTTTGGGGCGCCGCATTTAGCGCAGTAGATCATTTTTGCTTCCTCTCACTTCGATACATCTTAGTAACTATTGCCAAGCAGCGAGTTAACCTCCTGATTAGCGACAGACGCGATCTTGGACACGAATTCCTTGAAGAACATGTTGACCACAATCATAACTATAATCAAAACAATGATTGAGATCACAAGCGCGAACTGCATCTGGTCGATTTTTTCCGCCTTTTCTTCCAGCAAAACATAAATCAAAGCAAGGAAGCCAACGACTGCCGTCATACTGAGCGCAATTTCCTGCAGGACCAAGCTGCCCGTCAAAGCAAAAAGCCAGAACAAAACATTCAAGATCAAACTGTAAGCCGATAAGTGAGCATACCGGTTGAGATATCCCAAAAAGTCAAATTCAGACTTGGCAAAACGCTTCATGGCAAAGTAGTTGATAGCCAAAACTACCACTTGCCCCAGCACGACACTGATTATTACATACGAAGAGAAGCTAGACTTTAACTCAGTAATAACCGATGAAAAATATGGGTATTTTGTTATTAATGAACTAGCCAGCTTGTTCATGCCCGTAAGCCCTGCCAATATGAAAAACAGGTCTTCCAAAATCAAGGTCGTCAAGCCGTACCACTTTTCAGCGGCCACCGCCTCAGCCGGCTTCTTCCAAGCATGCAGCAGCCACTGCCAGTATGCGAACAGCACATTTTTAGCTTGGCCGCTGGCCTGACTGTCAGCCTGACCTTCCGCTTTCACTTCAGCTTCCTGTACAGGTGCTGCTTTTGGTTCAGGCACTGCTGGGGCAGGCTTTTCCTCGCTTACCGCTACTTGGCGCAGGTCAGTTCCGCAATTAGTACAGAAATTGACATTTGCTCCCATTTCAGCGTGACAATTCGGACATTCTTTCATCTTAGCCCTCCACTTTTATAAAAAATTAATACTTTTAAGGGAAATATAACATATAAAAGCAGGCTTTTTCAAGATGATAATAAACTATTTTTAGGGAATTATATTAGCAAAATAAAATACACAGTTTCCCAAAAGCGCAGAGACCGTGTATTGATGATTATTAAAATTCTATATTTGCTTACGCCCGCTTCTTTCTGGCGTGAGTGAAGTAAACCAGCAGGTAAGCCGTTACCTCAATTACTGAAATGAAAAAGGTGACCGGCCAGTTGGTAATGTAGCCCAGGATCAAGCCGGACCAAACCCCAAACAGGGCCAAGCCAACCGACCAGCCCAGCATGCTGGGGATGGACCGGCCCAGGTAGCGGGCGGTGGACGACGGCATGGTCAGCAGGATGAAGACCAGCATGGAGCCCACGACCTGTGAGCCGATCGACACGGCCATGGCCAGGGCAACCAGGAAGGCGACCCCGACCAGGCCCGTGTTGATGTGGTGGGCCTGGGCGCCGATGTGGTCAAAAGAGTCGTAGTTGAGCTGGCGCTGGATCGAGAAGATGATCAAGAGCACGACCACGGACAAGACGACCAGCTGCAGGACGCTTTTTGGACTGACCCCAATGATGGAGCCAAACAGGATGTCCGTGGCGTAGGAGCTGGCGGAGTCGGACAAGGAGAGGAACAAGACCCCCAGACCGACGAAGAAGGCGGAGATGGCGGAAATCGCGGACTCCTTCTGCTCGCTTCTGATCGACAGCTCCCCGACCCCGATTGAGCCCAGAAGGGCAAAAATCAGCATCCCCGTCAAAGGCTGCATCCCCATCAAGACGGCAAAGGCCGCGCCGGCGAAGCCGATTTCCGACAAGGTGTGGGCCAAAAAGCTGAAATTGCGGGCGACGACGTAGACGCCGACCACCCCGCAGGTGATGGCGATGAAGGTCGCTGCCCAAAAGGCATTGCGCATGAACTCGTAAGCAAACATCAGTTGAAACTCTCCTTAAAATCTTCCATCTTCCCCTGGCGAATGGTCCCGTCGCTCAGGTACAGGTAGTCTTTCATGTAGCGGCGGGCCAAGGGGATGTCGTGGGTGACGAACAAGACGGTCATCCCGTGCTCGCGGTTCAGGTGCTGGATCAGGTTCATCAATTCTTCCTTGGCTTTGGGGTCCAGGCTGGCCGTGGCTTCATCCAGGATGATGAAGTTGGGCTTGTCCAAAAGGGCCTGGGCCAGGTAGGCCCGCTGCTTTTGCCCGCCGGACGCCTCGCCCATCCGGGTCTTGGCCAGGCCTTTCAGGTGGGTCTCCTGAAGAATGTGGCTGACTTCCTGCTTGACCTTGGCGCTCTTAAAGACCGGGGTGTTCAGCTCGATAAAAGACTGGATCGACAGCGGGTAGTCCGGGTCGATGTTTCTGAACTGGGGCACGTAGCCGACCCTGATGTCGTCAGCCATTTCGAAGTAGCCCTTGGCTGGGCTGAGCATCCCCAGCAGGATCCGCACCAGCGTGGTCTTCCCGGCCCCGTTTGGGCCCAGGAGCGCGGTCATGGAGCCCTCTTCCAGGGAGAAGTTCAGCTTTTTAAAAATTTCGTGGTCATCAAATCTCATTGTCAGATCGACAACGTTTAAGGCTTTGGCCATTATTTTTCCTTTCTAGTCTTGCCTAGCTCAACAATTCCAGCATCTTGTCCTGAACGGCGCTGTCTTCGCTGGAGCCAATGATTGCCGTCGCGGCCCGCTTGGCTTCCGGCAAGGCACTGGCCGTCGCGTAGCTGGTTCCGGCATATTCCATCATCGCCACGTCGTTGCCCCCGTCGCCAAAGGCCACCATCTCGCTTGGCGAAATGTTGTAGCGCTGGCCCAGGAGCTTGAGGCCGACGGACTTGTTCATGCCGACCTTGCTGATGTCGACGGCCGTGTCCGACCCTGCCACCATGTCCAGGCTGGGGAACTCGCGCTTGAGCTTCTTGGCAAAATCCGAGGACTCGCCAGGCTTGGTGGACAGCGTGTACTTGAAGAAGCGGTCGTCAATTCCCTCGTAGCTGTCCAGCATGGTCAGCTTCTCGAAGAACTGGGTCAGGTAGCGGTAGTACTCGTCCCCGTAGCTCTTCAGGCTGTAGGCGCTGTGCACCCCGCCCCAGACGCTGGGCCGGCCGGCGTACTTTTTTTCAATCTGCTTCATCGTGCGCATTTC
Organism: Lactobacillus sp. 23-2; assembly: GCF_044902225.1. Taxonomy (NCBI): domain Bacteria; kingdom Bacillati; phylum Bacillota; class Bacilli; order Lactobacillales; family Lactobacillaceae; genus Lactobacillus; species Lactobacillus sp. 23-2. The sequence goes on from NZ_JAOQBX010000017.1 coordinate 17,377, forward strand.
ATCAGGGTCCAGGTCCACGATGTTCAGGACTTCCCGCCCTTTCAAGACAAAGGACCCGTTTTCTGCCACGAAATACATTTCAGGCAGGTATTCCTTAGGGAAGCGGGTGAGCAGGTTGTAGTACTGGTTGCCAGATGCCACGACGAACTTGACCCCCTGCTCCCGGCACAGCTGCATGATTCGCGCGAACTTTGCCCGGTCATAAGTCTTTTGGGCCGTCAGCCAGGTGCCATCCATGTCGGTTGCCAGCAATTTTATCATTTTTTCTCGTCCTTCCTAACTGCTTTTTCGCTAAAAGATCTTTAACGTTATAGAATACCAAAATTTCGCCTTCCTTGCAAAATTGCGGCTGTCGTGGGCTATGTTTGACGTGGTCGGGGATGAGATGGCTTAGTTGGGGACTTTTTAGGGATGGATTTCGTGATTTTAGCTTTAGTTGGGG
>NZ_JAOQBX010000017.1:17918-18225 GCF_044902225.1 Lactobacillus sp. 23-2
ACTTTTTGGGGATGGATTTCGTGATTTTAGCTTTAGTTGGGGACTTTTTGGGGATGGATTTCGTGATTTTAGCTTTAGTTGGGGACTTTTTGGGGATAGGTTTCGTGATTTTAGCTTTAGTTGGGGACTTTTTGGGGATGAGTTGCAGGATTTTTGACTTAGTTGGGGACTTTTTGGGGATTTTTTCCAAAAAAACACCCAACTACGGCTGATTTGCGAAAAATGAGCCCCGGAAAGTACCCAACTACGGCTGATTTGCGAAAAATGAGCCCCGGAAAGTACCTAACTACGGCTGATTTACGAAAAA
>NZ_JAOQBX010000017.1:18325-38820 GCF_044902225.1 Lactobacillus sp. 23-2
CCCGGAAAGTACCTAACTACGGCTGATTTACGAAAAATGAGCCCCGGAAAGTACCCAACTACGGCCGATTTGCGAAAAATGAGCCCCGGAAAGTACCTAACTACGGCTGATTTACGAAAAATGAGCCCCAGAAAGTACCCAACTACGGATGATTCAGGTAATCTTTAAAGTCCTTTTCAAACAACTTTTGAGCTTGCTCCTTCTCTTCTGCCGATAAATACGGATTAGCAAGAATATTGTTCAAATAATAATTGTAATTTTTTCGAATCATCAACTCTTCCGACGTGAACTTATTGAAAGTAAAGCGAATTTGAATAATTTTATTTGCCCGGCCCCTCTCACTCACGTCGTAATTGAGATTGCCGAAGAAAGGCACTAACTGTAGCCAAGCTCTTTCGACCCTTCGCTTAATCATTTTATAATTCGAATAGCTATCCGGCACTGCCAGAATTTCCCGCAGCTGCTCAAAGGACACCTGGTAGCAGCCGGCTGCTGAAGCTTGCAGCAGCTTGCGGAACAAAGTCTTGGCGTTGTTCAGGCTGATTCGGCGCAGCAATTGATAATTCCAGCAGGTGAAGTCCTTCGTGCAGCCGTTAAACAGGAACGAGTACTTCTTGCTAACGCTGACCGTCAATTTCTTGTCTTCATACTTAGCCTTTTGAAAAAGCTTGCTCTGTTGCATGAACTCAGCCAATTCGCTTAACTGCTGATCCAGCCGCAAAAAATCACGCCCGCCATAGCCAGCCCCAGTCCGCAACTCACTTCGGGTCAGCTGGAGCGTGCCGCACCCGAAGCCATAAAGCCGGCCCACGATCAGCCACAACATATTCTGCTGCTTCCCGGTCAAGCCCGTGAGCGGATAATCATTTAACCGCCCATGATACGTCACGTTCTGCGCAAGCGGAATTCCAAGCCTGACAGCCTGGCTGATCTGTCTAGCTTTATCCAGATGCGCCTGCGTCAACTTAAAACGGACATTGGCTGGATAGGTCCGCCGATCAGGCAGGCGCTGACTTTGAATCGCCTGCTCAATTGCCTGGATCTGCTGCTGATTCAGCAAGGCGAACCCGTCATTGCTCAAAAACAGGTTCAAGACCGACAGCTTGATCACCTGCGAACCAGCCCGCTGCAGATCCTCCTGGTTCTTCAGCTTGAAGTCATCATTCCCCAGCCGGTTGATCACCACCACAATCGTCTTAATAAAATTGGGACTGATCCCCATTGGCTGCAGGACTTGCGTCAGCGCCTCCTTGTGGTAGCTAATCTGATCATAAATGCCCCGGCCCAGCCGGTTAAAGTCGAAAAGCTTCCCCGCAATTTTGCGCACCTTGACTTCAATACAATAAATGCCGGTACTGGTAATCACCAAATTATCAATTTGGTTGTCGCCAACTGGCCGATTTCTATCATATTTGCAGGGCAGAATCACATTATGAAAAACTGCCGCCGCGACGGACTTGACCGCCTGATCGACTAGCCACTCACCCGCCGCGCCCGCTAATAGATTTTCCGCATTCACCAACTGCTCTTGCGTCAAAGTCGCTGCCTGGTCCGCCCCCAGCTGGTTATAGCTGACCAGCAAGCCGTTCAGCTCGCGCACCCCAGCCAAATTCTGATCAGACAGCTGCCGGGTGTGGTCATAGTCCGGATTGATCAGCTGCTCAGCTGCCTGAGCCGATTGCACGACGGCGTCATTTTCAACTTCTTCACTGGCCAGGTACCAATTTGTCCACGTTTGTTCCATAAGATCGCTCCTTTGCTTAGTCTTTCTACTGACTATTACACGAAAGAAGCGATTTTTACCTAAAAAAAGAACTCGGAAAAATCCGAGTTCTTTTATTTGAGAAAACTAGTTCTTTTGGTCAACTGGCTTCTTCCAAAAGCCCATGATCAAAGCAGCGACGATTGAGCCGATCGCTACGGCTGCAAAGTAGCCAAACCAGTTGGTTGACAAGGCGATTACCCAGAAACCACCGTGTGGTGCTGGCACGCCAACGTGCCACAAACCAACCAGGGCACCACCGACAGCACTGCCGATGATTGAAGATACGATAACGTGCAGTGGGTCAGCACTGGCGAATGGGATGGCCCCTTCAGTGATGAAGGAGAAGCCCAAGATCCAGTTGGACACGCCGGCCCGGCGTTCGTCTTCAGTAAACTTGTTCTTGAAGAAAGCAGTTGCGATCGCCGTTGCAAATGGGGCAACCATCCCGCCGACCATAACGGCAGCCATCAAGATGGCTGAAGTCTTGGAAGTTGGGTCGTTGGCGAAGGCACCTGAAGCAAAGACGTAAGCAGCCTTGTTGAAAGGACCACCCATGTCGATACTCATCATGCCGGCCAGAATCGTGGTCAAAAGTACCAGGTTGCCAGTGCCCATGCCGTTCAGGAAGTTGGTGATCACCGCGTTCAAAGCACCAAAGATTGGGTTGACGATGTAGTACATGATCAAGGCTACAAGGAGCAAACCAAAGATTGGGTAGAGCAGCATTGGCTTCATGCCTTCAACGTTCTTCGGCAACTTAGCGAAGAGCTTCTTGAGGCCCAGAATCAGGTAACCGGCAATGAAACCGATGGCGATCCCGCCCAGGAAGCCGGCTGGTGAAGCAGCCTTGGCGTTGACGTTAACGGCGTAAGAACCACCCAATGAAGAGTTGGTGATTGAGGCCATGAACCCACCGACGAAACCAGGCATCAGGGCTGGCAAGTCGCCGATTGATTCAGCAATGTAGCCGGCCAGAACTGGAACCATGAAGGCGAAGGCCAGGTTACCAGCTGAGTTCAAGAAGATGAAGGCTGGACTCTTAGGGCCGCCCATGTATTGTTCAACCAGGAAGGAGATGGCCATCAAGATACCACCACCGATAACGAACGGAAGCATGTGGGAAATCCCGCTCATCAGGTGCCGGTAGATAGTTGACCAAACGCTGCCGTCGCTTGAAGCTGAGCTTTCGCTGGCTTCACCGGCTTCAGCATGGTAGATGCTGCCCTTGCCGGACAAGATGTCGTCTACCAATTGGTCTGGCTTGTTGATCCCGTCAACGACTGGGTGCTTAACCAGTTCCTTGCCGTCAAAGCGGGCCATCTTGACCTGCTTGTCGGAAGCAATGATGACACCCTTGGCCCGCTTGATTTCGTCAGCGGTCAATTCGTGCTTGACCCCTTCTGAGCCGTTGGTTTCAATGCGGACTTCAACGCCGCGCTTTTCGCCGGCCTTGATCAGGGCTTCTTCAGCCATGTAGGTGTGAGCGATCCCGTTGATGCAGGCAGTAACGCCGACGATCAATGGCTTTTCTGCTTCGCCTTCCGCCTTGGCCTTAGCAGCGGCTTCCTTCTTGGCAGCCAGCTTGGCTTCGCGTTCAGCGTCTTCCTTGTCCTTGGCAGCTTCGGCTTGGTTGAAGAGATCCATGACTTCGTCTGGAGTTTCCGCCTTCTTCAAGGCTTCAACCAGGTCAGGATTGATCAAAAGTGAGCTCAGCTTGGCCAAGGCTTCCAAGTGGGTGTTGTCGGCACCAGCTGGCGCGGTGATCATGAAGAACAGGTAGACTGGCTGCCCGTCCAAAGCTTCATAGTCAAGACCTTGCTTGCTCTTGGCAAACAAGACTCTGGCCTTGTTGATGTATTCGTTTCTGGCGTGAGGCATGGCAATCCCGCCACCGATCCCAGTGGTGGTTTCCTTTTCCCGCTTCCAGATGGATTCAACGAACTTTTCCTTGTTGTTGACAATGCCAGTGGCAACTTCCAAGTCGGCCATTTCGTTAATGGCTTCGTCCTTGGTCGTCGCCTTCAAATCCATAATCATGGATTCTGGACTTAAGATATCCTTAATACGCATCTTATTCCCTCATAACTTGCTATTAGTTGACGCACTTCTCTGCTATTGCCAGCAAATTATTCGACAACGTCGATCTTAATTTGCGGCAAGACGACATCGATTTGGCTCTTAACGGCGATGTCTTCCGTAAAGGCGGTTGCCCCACCGCAGGCACTGCCGACCCGGAGGCCTTCAGCAGCGTCGTGGGTTTCAAACCAGGTCCCAACGAAGCCCGCGATCATGGAGTCGCCGGCCCCAACCGAGTTGACGGCAACGCCCTTGGCGGCGTTGGCGTGGTAGATGTGGTCTGGGGTTACCAGGTAGGCGCCTTCGCCGGCCATGGAGATCATGACGTTTTGCGCGCCTTGGTCCAGCAGCTTCTTGGCTGCTTGCAGCATGTCATTGGTTGACTTGAATTCAGTGTGGAACAAGTCGGCCAATTCGTGGTGGTTTGGCTTGATAACCAATGGGTGGAACTTCAAGGTCCGCAACAGGGCTTCGCCAGTCGTGTCAACGACGAATTCAGCGCCCTTTTCGCGGATGGTTGGCAAAAGGCTTTCGTAGAAGTCAGTTGGCAGGCTTGGTGCCAGGCTCCCGCTGATAACTACGACGTCGCCCGGCTTCAAGTCGTCCAGGCGGGCCTTGAAGGCGGCAACTTCCTGGTCAGTGATCTTTGGACCAGCCGCGTTGATTTCAGTTTCTTGTTGGGCATGAATCTTTACGTTCACCCGGGTCGTGTCGCTGATGCGGACAAAGTCGCTGTTGATCTGCTTGACGTTCAGCTGACGGATCAGCTCTTCGCCGGTAAAGCCGCCGACAAAGCCCCAAGCCGTGTTTTCAACGCCCAATTGGTTCAGGATTTGGGAGACGTTGATCCCCTTGCCCCCGGCCAAGAATTGGGTGTCGCTTGAACGGTTGGTTTCCCCATCATTTACCTTTTCCAGCTGCAGGACGTAGTCCAAAGCTGGGTTAACGGTTACAGTGTAAATCATTTTCTTATTCAGCCTCCTCAAGTTGAATATTAGCTGGCATTTTGCGCCGGTCTGCTGCTTTTAAGCGCGTGATGACAACGACCTGCTGGACATTCGCGAATTCAGCAAAAGTCACCGCGTCAAATTTGCTGCGATCAATTAAGACGTAGGCGGCTTGGCTCTGCTCAATCGCGGCCTGCTTGATCGACGCTTCTTCCGTGTCTGGAGTAGTCAAAGTCCCCTCGCGGCTCATGGCGTTGGCGCCGATAAAGGCAGCGTTGAAATTGAGGCGGCGCAAGCGGTCCAGGGCAGCCGCGCCAATGATGGCGTGGGTTTCCTGCTTGATCTTGCCCCCTAAAAGGCAGGTATCAATCCCGGCATCGGTGCAGGCCAGGGCCGTATCGATTCCGGTAGTGACCACGTGCAGGCCCGCAATTTCCTTCAGAAAAGGCACCATTTCATAAATGGTCGTCCCCGCGTCCAAAAAGACATAGTCGTTTGGATGCACGTGACTGACGGCCTCTCTGGCAATCGCCGCCTTCTCGTCGCGGTTAAGATTGAAGCGGATGTTCTGGGCCACATCCTGGCCAAAGCCCTTGATGCTCTCAGCCCCGCCGTGGACCCGCTTCAGCAGGCCCCGGTCTTCCATCTCGCTCAAGTCGCGCCTGATCGTTGATTCGGACGTTGACGTCAGTTCACAAAGCTCGGAAACGCGGCAGATCTTATGCTCGTTGACGTATTCCGCGATTCTTCTTTGCCGTTCTTCGGTCAGCATCTTTTCTCACCTCATTAGTATTGTAAAGGCTTTCTTGCCAAAAAGCAATCAAAAACAGTCAAGAACAGTCATTTTTTCTCCAAGCCTTAATTTTAGCATATTTTCGTCATTTCTAATGCTTTTTTTACATAAAAAAGGCGGGCAGACTTAAATAGCTTAAGTGTGCCCGCCAGGGTTGGTTGACCGTTTTTGATTGTTTTAATTGATCAACTCCTGCTTCAGGAGCTGCTAAATGTTTCTTACTTGTACAGGTACTTGGCGCAGACTTGCTTGGGATCAGCCCCGTTTCTGATCTGCAGGGCCAATTCGATTGACACGTCGGCCAAGATCGACTGGGGATCAAGCACGTGGTATGGGTGGTCTGGCGCCTGCTCTTGGGCCAGGGAAAGTTCCGTGCAGCCCAAAAGAATGACTTCGCAGCCATATTCCTCGTGCATCTTGCGCAGGATCTCGTGGTAGAGGTCTCCGTCCACGGTCCCCTTCTCCTTGATGTCTCGGTAGATCAACTCCGTGACCATTGGCTGGATTTCCGCGCCCCCGAACTCGACTTCCTTGCCGGCCCGGTGGATCTCGTCCTCATACAGGTGGTCGTAGATGGACCCTTCAGTCGCGATCAAGCCGATCTTCTGCTCGCCTGGGAACTTGTCCACGAATTGGTGGACGGCAATCCGCATCATGTTCAAGAAGGGAATGTCCGTCAAGGCCGCCAGGTCGTCATAGAAATAATGGGCCGTGTTGCAGGGCATGACGATAAAGTCCGGCCCCAGCTTAGCCTGGCCCAAAACATCATCTTTAAGGTCATTGAAGAAATTAGGCTGGCTGTGGTCCATGATATAGGCCGTCCGGTCGGGAACCTGGGCGTCGTTGACCAGGATGTAGTTCAAGTAGTCCTGGTCCTTGGCGATCTTCACCCGGTGGTTGATTAAGCGGACATAGCTTTCGGTAGCGATCGTGCCCATCCCACCAATAATGCTAAAGAAATGCTTCAAGATTGTTCATCCTAACTGTGTTTATTTTTCAAGCTCGCTGATCACCCTGCGGGCAACTGCCATGTCGCCCTCGTATGGGGTGTCAACGCCGCGGATCTTCTGGAAGGCGTCCGCGCCCTTGCCGCAGAGCAAGACCACGTCATTGGCCGTGGCTTCGCTGATGGCATCGTGAATGGCCTTTTCCCGGTCAAGTTCGATCACGGTCGCGCACTTGGAGTGGTCGATGCCGGCATCGATTTCCTCACAGATCTCCTCGGCGTTCTCAAAGCCTGGGTCGTCAGTGGTCAAAAAGGCCTTGTCGGCTTCGGCCGTCAGGCTTTCGCTAAAGCCGGCCCGGCGGGAGATGCCCTTGTCGCCAGGCGCGCCGACAACGACGATTACGCGCGGGTTGGCGAATTCGCGGCGCATGAACTTCATCAAGGCCATCATTGAAGCCTTGTTGTGGGCGTAGTCAACGACGATCAGCCCGTGCTCCTTGGTCGTGACGGTCTCCATCCGGCCCGGAATCGTCACGTGGCGGATGCCGGCAGCGCAGGAGTCGTGGTCCATGCCTGCCAGGCCGGCCCCGATGATGGCGCCGGTCGCGTTGGTCTCATTGAAGTCCCCGATCATCTGCAGGGTGTAGTCGCCAGCGATTGGCAGCTTGTGGGCCTGCGGTGAAACGGTCTCCAAGGTGAACTGGGTTTCCGCCAGGTCGGTTTCAATGGACTTGTAGCGGAAGTCGATCTGCTTCTTCAGCTTTGGATTTTCGAAGCCTTCCCGGGCAAAAAGGTAGATGCTGTCCGGGTTGGTCGTGGTCGTAGCGGCGGCGTAGACGTCGTCAAAGCGGGCCGTTTCCGCGTTGATGATGCACTTGCGGGAGTTGACCAGCAATTGCAGCTTGCAGTGGAGGTAGTCCTCAAAGTTCGGGTGCTCATTCGGTCCGATGTGGTCCGGAGAGATGTTCAAGAAGAAGCCCAAGTCGTAAGTCAGGCCAAAGACCCGGTTCTTCTTGTAGGCTTGGGAAGAAACTTCCATGACCATGTGGGTCATCCCGTTGTCCACGGCCCGGCGCATGTCGCGGAAAAGGTCCAGGGATTCCGGCGTGGTCAGGCTGGACTTGAAGGTGTCTTCAGGCGCCGTGCCGACGATGTTGTTGACTGATGAGAGCAAAGCAGTGTGGCCGCCATTGATCTGGTCGAGCATGCCCTTCAAGAAGTAGGCTGAAGTGGTCTTGCCCTTGGTGCCGGTGAAGCCCACCAGGAAGAGGTCATCTTGCGGGAAGCGGTAGAAGGCAGCTGACAGCAGAGCCATGGCCTTGGCCACGTTGCGCACGATCAAGGCGTGCATCCCCTTGCCTTCTGGATATGGCTGCTCAGCCACGTAAGCAATCGCCCCGTCTTCTCTAGCCATTGACAGGTAGGTTGGTCTAAAGCCGGCCCCCTTGCAGAAGAAGAGCGTGTTGGTCTGGACATCGCGCGAATCGTAGGAAACGTATTCCATCTTGGTCTGCACAGTATCTTGGACAGCGCTTGACTTGAGCAAGTGGTGTTCTTTCAAAATTAAAATACAAGTGTTTAATGAGATGCTCATTAGTTACTCCTCATGGTCAAATATAAATTCACTAAAAATTATACCACACGGCGCGCTTTTGAGTTTGCCAGCTTAGGGTTAGGGTGGCGCGGCAAAAGGATAATGAAGCTGGTCAGCTTGGCGTTTGACTCGCAGCGGATGGTGCCGCCATGAAGCTCCACCACGCCCTGGACGATGGAGAGGCCCAGGCCCGTCCCGCCGGTCTTGGTGTTTCTGGAGCTTTCGACCCGGTAGAAGCGGTCAAAAATCTTCTTCAGCTTGTCCTGGGGAATCGGCTCCCCATTGTTCTCCACCCGGAGCTCAACCCACTTTTCATTGACCAGGTTGGCCACCAGGTTGATGGTGTCCGCGCCAGCCGCGTACTTGAGGGCGTTGGAGATCAAGTTGTTGTAGACCCGGACCAGCTTTTCGACATCGACATTGACGACCAGATCTTCAGGCCGAGCCTTGATGGCAAAGGAGATGCCCTTTTTCTCTGCTTCAAGTTCAAAGCCGGCCGCCACTTGCTCCATCATGCTCAGGATGTTGACCGGCGACAGGGTCAGCTTAGTCTTGGTCGACTTCAAGGTCGTGTACTCAAACAGGTCATTGGCCAGGGACTTCATCTGCTCGGCCTTGTCGTAGGCGATATTGATGTACTTCATCATATCCTCGCGGCTGGTCACGGCCCCGTTTTTCAGCAGGCCCAAATAGCCGATAATGCTGGTCAAAGGCGTCCGGATGTCGTGGGAGACGTTGGTGATCAGCTCATCCTTGGACTGCTCGATCGCCTTTTCCTCATTGATGGCTTCCACGGTGGAATCAACCAAGGAGTTGATGGAGTCGATCACCTTCTGCATGTCGGTGTTGACGCTGAAGGAGATCCGGTGGTCGAAGTGGCCGTTGGCAATATAGTGCAGCTCGGAAATAATGTGCCGCAGCTGCATCTGGTGATATCTGCGGATCAAGCGCCAGTACAAGACCACCACGTCGGCAATCCCCATCAAGAAGACCCCGATCCGCTCCCAGGACCAGAGGTGAAAGCCGCCCGGCCCGATCGTCATGGTCTTTTTCAAAAAGTAGATCCCGTTGACCAGGCTCTTGTCCTGCAGGATGGCCAAATGGTAGAGAATGATTACCGACAGGTTCAAAAGCAGCATGATGATGACCGTCACCACGCCTTCAGCGAACAGTTCGCTCTTTTCCGCCGCGGTCAGCTTGACCCGCTGGCGCTTGTTTTCTTTATTTTTAGGCTTCAACCTTGTAACCTACGCCCCATACAGTCTTGATAACTTCTTCGCCGTCAGTGGCCTTCTGGATCTTGTCGCGCAAGTGGGACACGTGGACCATGACCGTCTTGGCGCTGACGATGGATTCCTGCTGCCAAACGCGCTCAAAAATCTCATCGGCTGAGAAGACCCGGTTGGGGTGGCTGGCCAGCAGGTAGAGGATCCCGAATTCCAGGGCCGTCAGCTGGATCTCCTTCCCTTCCACGGTCTTGACCTCGTGGGAGTCCTTGTTGATGATGAGCGGCCCTACTTCCAGAACGTCCGGCTCGTCTTCCTTGACCTGCTTCTGACTCCGGCGCAAAAGCGAGCGGACCCGGGCCATGACTTCCAGCGGGTTGAACGGCTTGGACACGTAGTCGTCCGCCCCGGTGATCAGGCCCTGGATCTTGTCCATGTCGCCCGTCTTGGCACTGACGATAATGATCGGGATGTCAGAGTCCTTGCGGACCTCCTTCACGACCTCAATCCCGGACATGTTCGGCATCATCACGTCCAAAATCATCAAGGCAATGTCGGGATTGGTGGACAGCTTGGTCAAGGCCTCCTTGCCGTTGTAGGCCGCGATTGGCTCGTAGCCTTCATTCTTCAAATAAATGCTCAAAAGCTCGACGATTTCCTTGTCGTCATCTACAACGAGAATCTTCATCTTCAAAAATCCCTTCTACTCTCATCTATTAATTGTCGCTATCCCTTATTTTAACCGATATAACAAAAAGAACGCACACTCTTGCGCGTTCTTTTTGCGATTTTTAGCAAATATTAAGCTAATCTTTGCCAAGCTTTACTGGATTTCCTTCTTGCCCGTGTAGAGCTCGTAGTAGTAGCCCTTCTTGGCCAGCAGCTGGTCATGGTTGCCGGCTTCGATCACGTGCCCGTGGTCCAGAACCAGGATCAGGTCAGAGTTGACGATGGTGGACAGACGGTGGGCGATGACGAAGCTGGTCCGGCCAGCCAGCAGGTTGTCCATCCCGGCTTGAACCAGCCGCTCAGTTCTGGTGTCGATGGAGCTGGTGGCTTCGTCCAGGATCATGACTGGCTCGTCGGCGATCATTGCCCGGGCAATCGACAGCAGCTGCATCTGCCCTTGGGACAGGTCGCCGCCTGAACCGTCGATCACGGTCTGGTAGCCGTCATCCAATTCGTGGATGAACTCGTCGGCTCTGGCCAGGCGGGCAGCTTGGTAGACTTCGTCGTCAGAGGCGTCAGGCCGGCCAAAGCGGATGTTGTCCATGATGGTCCCGGTAAACATGTGGGTTTCCTGCAGGACGACGGAAACTGACTGGCGCAGGGAATCCTTCTTGATCTGCTTGATGTCGATCCCGTCGTAAGTAATGGTCCCGGAGTTGATCTCGTAGAAGCGGTTGATCATGGAAGAAATCGTGGTCTTCCCGGCCCCGGTTTCCCCAACCAGGGCCACCTTCATGCCCGGCTTGGCGTCCAAAGAGACGTCGTAAAGGATCTGCTTGCCTGGCACGTAGCCAAAGTTGACGTGGTCAAAGACGATGTGGCCCTTGACTGGCACCTTCTTGTTGCCTTCAGCTGGCAGGTTCCATTGCCATGCGTTCTTGACGCCTGGCTTTTGCTCAATGGTCACGTCCCCGTCATCGATTTCGACCTTTTGGTCCAAAAGCTCGAAGATCCGGTTGGCCCCGGCGATCGCCAGGACGATGACGTTCAATTGCTGGGAAATCTGGGCGATTGGCATGATGAAGGCCTTGGACAATTGCATGAATGAGGCCAAAGCCCCCAGAGTCAAAGGCAGGCTGCCCGCCAAAACGGCGGCCCCGCCGATAAAGGCAATCAAGACGTAAAGCAGGTTGCCGACATTGCCCATGATTGGGAACAAGATGGTTGAGTAGGTGTTGGCCTTGGCTGAGGCGTTGCGCAGCTGCTCATTGTAGACGTCAAACTGTGCTTCGGCTTCCTTTTCGTGGGAGAAGACCTTAACGACCTTCAAGCCCGTCAGCATTTCTTCGTTGTAGCCGTTGACTTCCCCAACCGTCTTCTGCTGAATGTTGAAGAAGTGGCTGGACTTATTGGTCAGGTACTTCACGATCCCGATCGACAGGCAGACCACGATCAAGGACACGATCGTCAGCTGCCAGCTCAAGACCAGCATCCCCACCAGGACGAAGGCCACGTTGAAAGCCGAGTTGACGAGCATTGGCAAGGCTTGGGAAATCATCTGCATCAAGGTGTCAATGTCGTTGGTGTAGCGGGACATGACGTCGCCGTATTCGTTCTGGTCAAAGAAGGCGATCGGCAGGTGCTGCATGTGGGTGAACATCTCGTCACGAATCTGCTTTTGCACCCGCTGGCTCACGAGCATCATGAGCAAGGTAAACAGGTAGTTGGCCACGACCCCGACCGCGTAGATGCAAGCCATGAAAAGAATGGCGTGGATCAGGGGGGCGAAGTTCGGCGTGGACTGCTTGAGCATTGGCGTGATGTACTTGTCGATCAGCTGCTCAATGAAGAGGGAACCGTAAACCGTAGCCCCGGCACTGATGATGATCGCGACCAGGGAAATGATCAGGGAAGCCGGGCTGACTTGGTAAATGTACTTGATAAGCCGCCACAAGGTTTTGGCTTGGGATGGCTCGTTGCTGTTTTGTTTCTTTGTCATATCCGTTCCTTCACCTACTTCTTGTTTTCTTCTTGGTACTTGGCAATTGAGCTGTAGAGCTCGTCCGTCTGCATCAGTTCATCGTGGGTGCCGATGGCTTCGATCTGGCCATGGTTCATGACGATGATCCGGTCGGCATCCTTAATTGAGACGATTCTCTGGGAGATGATGATCTTGGTCGTCTTAGGCAGGTCGCGGGCCAAGGCTTCTCTGATTTCTCTTTCGGTCTTGGTGTCGACGGCACTGGTTGAGTCGTCCAGGATCAGGATCTTCGGCTTCTTCAGCAGGGCTCTGGCAATCGTGATCCGCTGCTTCTGACCGCCGGAAACGTTGGTCCCGCCTTGTTCGACGTGCGTTTCGTACTTGTCTGGCATTTCCTGGATGAAGTCGTCGGCGTGGGCAATCTTGGCTGCCTTCAGGATTTCTTCATCAGTGGCGTTTTCATCGCCCCACTTCAGGTTTTCCTTGATGGTGCCGGAGAACAGGACGTTCTTTTGCAAGACGACGGCAACGTTGTCGCGCAAGGTCTTCAAGTCGTATGAGCGCACGTTGTGACCGCCGACCCGGACCGCGCCGCCAGTCGCGTCGTACAGGCGCGGAATCATGGAGATCAGGGTTGACTTGGATGAGCCAGTCTCCCCGATGATCCCGATGGTTTCCCCGGACTTGATCTGCAGGTTGATGTCCTTCAGGGCATAGTGGCTGTCATCCTTGTCGTACTTGAAGTTGACGTGGTCAAAAATGATCTCCCCGTTGGTCACTTCCGTCAAAGGCGCCTTCTTCGGGTTGACGATGGTTGGCTTGGCCGTCAGCACTTCAGCAACACGCTGGCCGCTGGACTGGGCCATGATCAACTGGGTAAAGATCATGGACAGGATCATCAGTGAGAACAGCACTGACGTGGTGTAAGAGAACATGGAGACCAGCTGGCCGGTTTCCAATTGGTGGCCAACGATCATCGTGCCCCCAAACCAGCAAAGCAGCAGCATGGCCACGTTGATGGTCAAGGTCATGACTGGGCCGTTCAGGGCCATGATCTTCATGGCGCCGGAGAAGAGGCGGAAGATCTTGCTGGATGACTTCTCAAACTCTTCGATTTGCTCGTCCTCGTGGACGTAGGTCTTGACTTCCCGGATCCCGCGGATGTTTTCGCGGACCTTGCGGTTCAGTTCATCGTAGGCTCTGAAGATTCTTGGGAAGTAAGGCCGGGTGGCGTTGATCAGCAACACCAGGACGACGGCCAAAATCGGCGCGGCGATGATAAAGATCAAGGCCAGACGCGGGCTGACCACGATAGACATGATCAGGGAAATGATCAGCATCAATGGTGCCCGGACCGCTACTCTGATGCTCATCATGTAGGCGTTCTGGATGTTGGTCGTGTCCGTGGTCATCCGGGTTACCAGACTGGCGCTGGAGAAGTGGTCAATGTTCTCAAAGGAGAAGTCCTGCATATGGTAGAACATGTCCTTGCGCAGGTTGGCAACAAAGCCGGCCGCCGCGTGGGCGGAAAAGTATGAGGCTGACGCCCCCAGGACCAGGGAAATCAAGGTCAAGACGATGGTGTAGAAACCGAGGCGTCTGACATAATCCATGTCCCCCTTGTTGATCCCGTTGTCGATCAACTGTCCCATAATGTATGGGATATACATTTCAATGAAGACTTCGACAGCTACGCACAAGGGCGAAAGAAGCGATTCTTTCTTGTACTGCCGGACAGACTTCAATAAAGTCTTAAGCATTCATGGCCTCCCTCTAATTTACTCAATGCTTATCTAAATCGTTCCAAACAAAAACAAATAGACGATCCTAAGATCATCTATTTGTTTTACTTAGCTTATTTAGTTTACACCTTTTTTAAATAAAAAGCACGCTATTGAATTTATTTTTTTAGCCTACTTGTCTTCCGGCTTCTTCATGGACATGGTTGAAGGAGCGAAAGATGAGCCTTCGATGCCGTAGTGGCGGCGCAGGAGCCAGCGCAGGCCGTAAGCGGCCGCGGCCACGATCAAGTCAGCCCAGCCAGGCAGAACCGGGTTGATGACCTGCAAGACCGGCAGTGACAGGACGAAGACCACCAGCATCAAGGCCACGATGGAGCCGACTCCGGCCCCGATGACCTTGCCCCAGCTGGTCTTGCCGTTCTTGCTGCTTGGCTGGATCCAGCTTTCGTACTTGCTGAAGAACCAGCCCATGCCGATCCCCATGATCAAGAGGGTCAGGATCCCGGAGCCGGAGGCAGTGGACTTGTTGTCGCCTGAGAAGGCTTGAATCAGCCCGAACATCAGGGTCAAGATGGCCGTGTAGATCAGGCCGCCGTCAGCGGTAATGATCCAGGCTGGCACCTTTTGCGGCTTGACTTCCGGGTGCAGGATCCGGTCAGCCAGAACCTTGGGGGACGCCCCGTAGAGGACGTTGGCCGGCTGGCCCTTGACCTGGGCTTCCAGAATTTCCGGCAGCCGCTTGGAGATTTCCGCTTTCACCTTGCTCTCGCTCATCCCGCCAGCCAGCAGGGCCTTGCGCAGACGGTAGAGGTAGTCCTTGTTCTTGTTGGACAAGCGGTCCTTGGCCGCTTCCGCGCCGGCCCCTTGCACGACTTGCTTTTCGGCTTGTTCAGTTTCTTGCTTTTTTTCGCTCACTTGTAGCCTCCTGATTAAACATTAAATCTGAATTCAATGATGTCGCCGTCTTGGACCTCATAGTCCTTGCCTTCCAGGCGCAGGCGGCCGGCTTCCTTGATCTTCTGCATGCTTTCGTATTGGTCCAGGTCAGCGAAGGAAACGACTTCGGCCCGGATAAAGCCGCGTTCAAAGTCGGAGTGAATGATCCCGGCAACTTGCGGAGCCTTCATGCCTTGGTGGAAGGTCCAGGCCCGGGTTTCCTTGCCGCCGGCGGTGAAGAAGGTTCTCAGGCCCAGCAGGTGGTAGGCAGCCCGGATCAGGCGGTCCAAGCCGGATTCCTTAACCCCTTCGGCAGCCAGCATTTCTTCCTTTTCATCATCGTCCAGGCCGGCAATTTCTTCTTCGATTTCCGCGGAAATGCCCAGGCATTCAGCGCCTTCCTTGTCGGCGTGGGCCTTGACGATTTGGTAGTACTTGTCGCTTTCCGGGTCAGCCATTGAGCTTTCGGCGATGTTGGCCACGTAGATGACTGGCTTTGAAGTCAGCAGGAAGAGGCCCTTGACGATCTTTTGCTCATCTTCCGTGAACTGGATGGAGCGGACTGGGTCGCCGGCTTCCAGAACCGGCTTGATCTTTTCCAAGACATTGTATTCGGCCATGGCTTCCTTGTCCTTTTGCTGAGCCATCTTCTTGACCTTGCCGATGCGGCGGTCAACTGAGTCCAGGTCAGCGTAGACCAGTTCCAAGTTGATGGTGTCGATGTCTTCTTCCGGGTCAACCTTGCCGGAGACTGAAGTGATGTTTTCGTCGTCAAAAGCACGGACTACGTGCACGATGGCGTCAGTTTGGCGGATGTTTTCCAGGAACTTGTTGCCCAGGCCTTCACCCTTGGAAGCCCCCTTGACCAGGCCGGCGATGTCCGTGAATTCAAAAGTCGTGTGGACGACCTTCTTGGCTGGGATCAGTTCTTGGATCCGGGCCAGGCGGGCGTCTGGCACTTCAACCATCCCCACGTTTGGTTCAATCGTGGCGAAGGGGTAGTTTGCCATTTCCGCCCCTGCCTTGGTGATAGCGTTAAACAAAGTTGACTTGCCGACGTTTGGCAAACCGACGATACCAGCAGTTAAAGCCATATTTCTGTTTTCCTCTTTCTATCTGCTTGCTAATTTTTACCTTGTTGTCTATTTTGGAATTTTTGCCCTCTAGTAGTTGTACTACTTGAAGTTTGGCCGCGCAATCTCCTCTTTGGCGACATAGTGCGCCAATTTGCGATTGACGGGGTCATTGGCCTTGGCCAGGACCTTCTTGGCCCGTTTGGTGAAGTCGCCCCGGCTCATCATGACCACGTGCCCGCAGCCCATGCATTTGAGGCGGATGTCCGCCCCGACCCGCATGACTTCCCAGTTGTTGGTCTGGCAAGCATGCGGCTTCTTCATTTCCACCGTGTCTGCTAAATCAAAAGAAAAGTTCTTATTCATCGAGATTCACACCTAACAAATCCAGAATTCTGTTCAGCTCCTCTGGCGAGGCAAAATCAATGGACAAGTGGCCCTTGCCCCGCTTAGTTTCAGAGATGTTGACCGGAGCGCCGAACTTGGAAGCCAGCTGGCTTTCACTGGCCTTGATGAAGGCCGACTTGCCCGCGCTCTTCTTCTTTTGCTTCTTGCCCCGCTCATTCATCTGGGCGACCACGGCCTCGACCTTGCGGACCGGCATCCCCTCCTTGACGACCCGCTTGGCTAGGCCGTCAATGGCCTCCTTGTCCTTTAAGCCCAGCAGGGTTCTGGCCTGGCCCATGGACAATTGCCCGTGCTGCAGCAAGGCCTTGGTCTTCTGCGGCAGGGTCAGCAGGCGGAGGTAGTTGGTGATGTAAGGCCGGGACTTGCCCATCTTCTTGGAGACCTCTTCCTGGGTCAAGCCGAGGTTCTTTTGCAGCATCTCGTAGGCCTGGGCCTCTTCCAGCGGGGTCAGGTCCTCTCTTTGCAGGTTTTCCAAGATGGCCACTTCCATCATCTGGCTCTCGTCAAACTGGCGGATGATGGCCGGAATGGTGGTCTTGCCGGCCAGTTCCGAAGCCCGGAAGCGCCGCTCGCCGGCAATGATCTCATAGCCGCCCACCGACCGGCGGACGATGATTGGCTGCAGGACCCCGTTTTCCTTGATGGATTCCGCTAATTCGCCCAGCTTTTTTTCATCGAAATTCTTCCGCGGCTGGTAGGGGTTGGGCCGGACCTCTTCCAAAGGGAGGTCTTCAATCTCCTCGGCCGGCTTGACTTGGGGCTCCTCTTCAAAGAGGGCGCTCAAGCCCCGACCCAGGCCCCCCTTCTTCTTGACTTCTTTCTTGTTCTTGCTATTTCTTGAGTCTCTTGCCATGTGCCTTTAATACCTCTTTTGCTAAGTCGTCATATACCTTGGCGCCGCGGGAGTTCGGGGCGTATTCCGTAATCGGCTCGCCGTAGCTTGGTGCTTCGGCCAGCTTGGTGATCCGGGGGATGATCGTCTTGTAGACCCGGTCGCCAAAGTATTCCTTGACCTGCTGGACCACGTCAGCCCCCAGGTTGGTTCTGGCGTCCAGCATGGTCAGCAGGACCCCTTCCACGCCCAGGTTCTTGTTGAAGTGCTTTTGAACCAGGCGGATGGTGTTGAGCAATTGGCTCAAGCCTTCCATGGCGTAGTACTCGCTTTGCACGGGAATCAGGATGGACTCGCTGGCCGTGAAGGCGTTGATCGACAGCTGGCCTAAGGATGGGGGACAGTCGACAAAGATAAAGTCGTACTTGTCGCCCAGGTCATCGATGGCACCTTTCAGGCGGGTTTCCCGGGCCATCATGCTGATCAGCTCGGTCTCTGCCCCGGCCAGGTTGATGGTGGCCGGCACGATGTCCAGGTTCTTGGCGCTGGTCTTTTTGATTGCTGAAGCGATCGGAATCTCGTCAACCAGGACGTTGTAGATGTCGTATTCAATCGTTGATTTTTCAATTCCCAGCCCTGAGGTGGCATTGCCCTGGGGGTCGATGTCCACGATCAGCACCTTGTAGCCGCGCTTGGCGATTGAGGCCGCCAAGTCGATCGTGGTCGTGGTCTTGCCCACGCCCCCTTTTTGATTGGCAATTGCAATGACGCTTCCCATGCTAGTCCTCCTTCTTTACGGCCGGCTTCTTGCTCTTGGCCGCTTTCTTCTTTGCCGGATCCTTCATCACGATCGTGATGGAGTATTCATCCTCGCCTTTTTGTTCTGCCACCTTGACCTTGATTCCGGACTGCTTGGCCAATTTGACGGCTTCCTTGATCGTGTTGATCTGAACCCGCATGTCCTGGCTCATCCGGAAGACCTTGCGCTTTTCCTTAGGCTTGGCCGGCCCTTCCAGCAGCTTGGCCACCAGTTCTTCGGTCTGCTTGACGTTCAACTTGTCGCTTAAGATCTGCTCCAGGGCCTGCTTTTGCTGGTCGCTGCTTAAAGCCAGCAAGGCCCGGCCGTGGCGGGCGGTAATGGCGCCGCTGGCCAGAGCCTCCTGGATTTGGGGATCCAGCTTGAGCAGGCGCAATTTGTTGGCCACGTAGGACTGGGACTTGCCGATGTCCTTGGCCAGCTGGGCCTGGGTCAGGGAGTTGAGCTCCATCAGGTTCTCGTAGGCCGTGGCCTCATCGATTGGGTTCAGGTCTTCGCGCTGGAGGTTTTCGATCAGGGCCAAAGAAGCGGTCTGCTGGTCAGAGAGGTTGTTGACGATGGCGGGAATTTTTTCCCAGCCTAAGGACTGGGCTGCTCTGAAGCGCCGCTCGCCGGCAATGATCTCATATTCTTCCCCGTCTTCCCTGACGATGATTGGCTGCAAAAGCCCCTCTTCGCGCAAGGTCTGGGCCAGCTCGTTGATGGATTCAGAGCTGAAGGCATGACGCGGCTGGAAGCGGTTGGGGTGAATCCGGGCTAGCGGCAGGTCCTGGATCTGCTTGTTCTTTGGAATTTCGTTGCGATGAAAAAAGCCAAAAGCCATGGTTTGACCTCCATTCCTAATCAATTACAAAGGCTTGCGGTTCGGCGTGCCGGCCTGGCGCGGGTACTTGGCTGGGGTCTCTTTGACCTTATCGACCACGACGATGGTCCGCTCCTCCTCAGTCCCGGCCAGGGTGAATTCCTGGCTGAAGGAGACCTTGCCGCCCAAGGTATCCAGGGCCTTTTTGGCATCAGCCAGCTCACTGGCGGCCTTTGGCCCCTTAAGGGCGACGAACTTGCCGCCGGTCTTGGCCAGCGGCAGGCAGTACTCGCTCAAAACGGACATTCTGGCCACTGCCCGGGCCGTCACCAGGTCAAACTGCTCCCGGTAGGCTGGGTTCTGGCCAACGTCTTCCGCGCGCCCATGAACCAGCTCAACCCCGCTGATTTCCAGCTTGTCCAGCAATTCTTGCAGGAACTTGAGCCGCTTGCCCAGAGAGTCGACGATGGTCAAGCGCAAATCCGGCCGCAGGATCTTGATTGGCAAAGACGGGAAGCCCGCCCCGGCCCCCACGTCGCAGACCTTAGCCCCTTCGGTGAAGACTTTCGGCACCAACAGCAGGGGAGTGAGCGAATCATAGAAGTGCTTGAGGTAGACTTCGTCCTCTTCCGTGATCCGGGTCAGGTTCACATGCTCGTTGACCGTGATCAATTCTTTAAAATAAGTTTTAAATTGTTGCTCTTGCTTGGCAGACAATTTAAGATTATGGTTTGATAATGTAGTCGCAAAAAGTTCAGGATTCAATTTTTTCACCTGTGAAACCGTGTTTCACACCCTTAAATTTAACGCAAAAGACTATGTTTCGCAAAAAATAATTGTTACACAAACTATCTTAACAATTATGGAGTATTTTTGGCACCAGGTCAAAATATTTCCGCCAGATTTGGAAGATTTGTTCCACAGAGTAAAGAGGGATTTTAATGTCAATCGTCATTACCTTGCTAGTTATAACCTATCTGGTCTACCAGACCTATAAAGGCTACAATGTCGGCTTCTCCAAGCGGATCATCAACCTGATCTTCGCCGGGGTCGTCTTCATGATCGCCATTATGCTGCAAAACCCGATCGGGAACATGATTTACAAGCAGGCTGTGGGTGAAGCTGGCATTAGCGCTGCCTTAAGCATCAGGGATGAGCTGATCCTGCAGGGTTGCCGCTTCGCTGCCTTCTTCGTCCTTTTGTTCGTTGGCAAGCAGCTGTCCAAGATCGTCAAAGGCTGGCTGCCGGAACGCCAGGCCCAGGTCGGCTTCACCAAGGTCCTGGACTCGACCGCCGGCGCCTTGGTCTCCTTCGTGGCCGCCTACTTCTTCATGTACGTGGTCCTGTCCATCGTCAACGCGCTCGGCATTGCCCAGCTGAGCTCCGCCATTTCCAGCTCGCCATTTTTGAGCTTCATCGTCAACTCCACGCCCGGCCTGTCCACCGGGGTCTTCAAGACCCTGTTCAGCGTCAGCCGGACCACTGCTTAAAAAACTGGAAGACCAGCCGGTCTTCCAGTTTTTTTGTTTGCCTGGGTGCGCGGCGGTGACGGTAAAAACGGGGAGCTTTTGGGACGAATCGCGCTTGGCTACGGTAAAAGCGGGGATAATCATTTCTTTGAGCCCCACTTTTTACTGAACCAAGACGTTTTTTCGAAATTTGAGCCCCGATTTTTACTGAACCAAGACGTTTTTTCGAAATTTGAGCCCCGCTTTTTACTGAACCAAGACGTTTTTTCGAAATTTGAGCCCCACTTTTTACTGAACCACGAAGATTCCCTGGGGGAGTGCTACAGTTTGAGACTTTGCGGGACTGAGTTCTGAGATTTTCGACTTAGTTGGGGACTTTGCGGGGATGAGTTTCGTGATTTTAGCTTTAGTTAGGGACT
>NZ_JAOQBX010000018.1:0-34040 GCF_044902225.1 Lactobacillus sp. 23-2
GTCTTTGCTGAAGTCTTAGCTGCTTCCTTGGTTGACTTAGCGGCCTTCTTAGTGGTCTTTGCTGAAGTCTTTGCAGCTTCCTTGGTTGACTTAGCAGCCTTCTTGGTGGTCTTTGCTGAAGTCTTTGCTGCTTCCTTGGTTGACTTAGCGGCCTTCTTAGTGGTCTTTGCTGAAGTCTTAGCTGCTTCCTTGGTTGACTTAGCAGCCTTCTTAGTGGTCTTTGCTGAAGTCTTTGCTGCTTCCTTGGTTGACTTAGCGGCCTTCTTAGTGGTCTTTGCTGAAGTCTTAGCTGCTTCCTTGGTTGACTTAGCGGCCTTCTTAGTGGTCTTTGCTGAAGTCTTTGCAGCTTCCTTGGTTGACTTAGCAGCCTTCTTGGTGGTCTTTGTTGTCGATGTCTTTGCTGCTGCCTTCTTGTTGGTCTTAGCAGCTGCCTTCTTAGCAGCGTGAACAGTCAGTGACGTGCCTGGGTTGGCAACGGCACCAGCACCTGCAAGCAGGGCAACAGCAACAGTAGCTTTACTTAAGTTCTTAACTAAACGGTTCTTCATGATATTTTTTCCTTTCCTGATAAAACAACTATTTTCCACGTATTATAACGCATATTTTTCAAAATTGTCATTTTTTCAAAAAAATACACCTAGTATTTAAATAGACTTAAAATAAATTTTCGTGCTCGCTTAGATATTTTTCAAAAATCAATCGCACGCTGGATTTCTTTGAAAAGCCAAAAGGGTCAGGGAAAAACTCAATGTCATAAAAAAGCTTCCAGAAGTTTTCCACTTCTAGAAGCTTTTTCCCAGACTCTTTATTGTTCTTCCTTCAAAATGCGCATCGTCGCCTTTAAGGCATCGCGCAGGTCCGTGTCAGCTGTAAAACCCAGCTGGCTGATTTTATCAATATCCAGCAAGGCCTTCGTTGCGGTTGAGTAGCCAGAGGCTTCTTCGGCATCAGGCAGCTCGAAGACGACCTTCGTGCCGACCGCGTCCGCGATCGTTTCCGCCAAGTTCTTCAGCGTGGTATCGCACTTGCTGCCGGCAACGTTATAGGCTTCACCGCATTTGCCATGAACCAGCGTGAAAAAGATCGCCGCTACGGCATCAACGGAATAGATGTATGAGTACTGCTGCGTCCCGGCGCTCTTGAGCACGATGTCCTCTTTGGCAATCCCCTTCTTGATGAACTGGGACAAGGCCTTAGAATCCGATTTAAGCATCGTTGGGCCAAAAGAACGCGACAGACGGGCGATTACCACATCCAGGCCTTTTTCTTTGATATAAGCCTGGCAGAGGGCTTCACCGGTACGCTTGCTTTCAGGGTAGCCCGCGCGCAAGGTGTTGCAGTCAAGGTAGCCCAGGTAGTCTTCTTTAAACTTGTCGACGTCCCCGCGATTCTCGCCATACACTTCAACGGATGACATGAACAAGACGCGCTTGACGCCATGTTCAGCCGCGTAGCTCAGCAAGTTGTTCGTGCCAATCACGTTGGTAGTGATCGTGCTGATCGGGAACTTCGAATAAGCCAAGGGGTGAGTATTGCTGGCCGCGTGCAAAATGTAGTCAACGTGACCATCATAGTTCACGCCGGCATTGATGTCGCCTTCCGCGAAAGTAAAGTTCGCGTCGTCCCAATAGCTGCCAAAGCGGCCCTGGGCCTTCTTCGCATTGCGGCCTAAAGCAACGATCCGGCAGTTCAGATCGGCTTCTTTGTTCAAAAGCATTACTGCATCGATCAAGCAGCTGCCAATCATCCCCGTTGCCCCGGCAACCATGATTGAGCTGTCTTTGAAGGCCTTCCAATCCTGATATTTTTTAGACCAAGTTCTTAATTCTGACAGGTATTCTTGATTATCAGTAATCATCGCAGAGCCTCTAATCTAACTGGTTGGTGTTCAGGTAAGCCTTGAAAAAGCTGAGGTTTTCCGGCGTGGTCAGCTTAATGTTCATGTCTGAGCCAGCCGCGAAGTGCAGTTCAACGCCCAGATCAACCATCATCGTGTTGGTGTATGAAGACCCGTAAATGCCAATCTTTTTTTCAAAAGCTTCATGGTATTTGCTGTCAAGCAGGTCAAAATTGTAAGCCTGCGGCGTCGACACGCGGCGCAGGGTCTCACGTGGAATGTACTGGTGGGTCTTAGCCGGATCTTTTTCATCAATGACAAAAATTTGCTCATTGTAAGGCATCGAAGTTACGGCATTGCCATATTGCTGGCACTTGACGATCACGTCGGAGATAACTTCATTGTCAATCAATGGACGCACGCCATCGTGAACCAGAATGATGTCATCTTTAGCCGCTTTGCCTTCCAAGTTGAAGACCCCGTTGCGAATGGATTCCTGGCCAGTCTCCCCGCCAGTGACGATCCACTTAAGCTTGGTAATTCCATATTGCTTAGCGTAAGCTTCAGCAACGTTCTGCCAGCCATCCAGGCAGACCAATTCAATAGCATCAATTTGCGGGTGTCTTTGGAAAGATTCAAGCGTATACACCAAAACGGGCTTGTCATTGATGTTGATAAATTGCTTGGGGATCTTCTGCCCCATTCTCTTGCCAACGCCACCAGCGATTATAATTGCGATATTTGCCATTTTTTGCTCCTAAATAAATTCCCGCTGCCCTGAAATCCGCCAGCTAAGTCATGCGCGGCTTTCGGCGCGGAAAGGCCCAGTTGGGCCAAAAAGTTCAGTCAATACTTTAATTTTAGCAGATCTCCCAGTTTTTGGGGGCTATTTGACCGCTAGTTGGCTTGCAGGAAGGCGATCAATAAGTTTCAAAGCGGACGAATTCCGCGAATCTAGGCAAGGTGAACGAGATGCTCCCGTACTTGCGGGTGTCGATCAAGCCTTTGTCCTTACATACAATGTTCGTTTTTTACCCAAATCTGTTATACAACTGTATACAACCTTATACAACTTTTGTTTTCTTATACAACTGTATACAACTTTTTTAGCAAAAAAGCAGTGCCACGTGGCAGTTACGACATTGGCCAGCCGCAATTTGCTTGAAAATGCGGTTTGGGGGCTCAGTTGGGGACTTTTCGGGAACGGAGTGCGCGAGTTTGGGCTCAGTTAGGTATTTTTTCAACACTCGCGCTGGCTGGATGAACGGTCTTCCTAGATCAGGCCGATCGATTTCAAGAAGCGTTCGTCGTCCAAGGCCACATAGCTCCGGCCGCTCCTGGCTTCCAGCAAGGCCTGGTACTGGCGCAAGGATGGCAGGTCAAAGTCCTGCAGCTCAAAGTTGTCCAGCATTTCCGAATCAACGATTTGCCCATCCCCTTGAAAAAAGCCGCCCAGCCGGTCAACATCCAGCCCCTCTAGCAATGGCATTTCCCTGTAAAACAAGCAGTTGTCAAAAAATGTCCCAACAGAGCCAGCCTAAATATTATTATATTGTGTTCAAAATCAAAAAAACTGGTGAAATCCTATCATAGGACTGCACCAGTTTTTGCTTTATTCAAAAATCTTCCGGTATTCGCCATAGCCTGCTTCTGCCAGCTGGTCATAAGGGATAAACCTAAGGGCCGCGGAATTGATGCAGTAGCGCAGGCCGCCTTGGTCCAAGGGGCCATCGGTAAAAACGTGGCCCAGGTGAGAATCAGCCTGGCGGCTGCGGACCTCAGTCCGCTCCATGCCGAAGGACTGGTCCCGGCGCTGGGTGAGCTTGGCCAAAGGCTTGGTAAAAGCCGGCCAGCCGCAGCCGGAATCATACTTGTCCAACGATGAAAACAGCGGCTCGCCGCTGACCACGTCAACATAGATGCCTTTTTCAAAAAAATCGTCGTACTTTCCGCTAAAGGCTGGCTCAGTTGCAGCCTTTTGGGTCACCGCGTACTGCATCGGGGTCAGACGCTTTTTCAGTTCATTTTCCTTAGTCATTTCAGTCACCTCATTTTTAAGGCTATTGTAGTCTAGGTGACCTCTTTTCGTCCTTGATCTAAATCAAGAATCCGCGCCAATGCCTGCCGACTGAGCTGCATTTGGGCATCCCGCTTGCTCTGCTGCTTTCAGCCGCAAGGCTTCTAGAACCCGGTCCTGCTGCTCAGTCAGCATCCGCAGCATTTTTTCAATGAAAAAAGTCAGCTCGGCCCGGTTTTCAGCCTTGTCAGCTTCTTTGAAAATCCGGTAGTAGCTGGAAATCCGCGCATGAATCGCAGTGGCAACAGAGAAACCAGTGAAGCGGTCATACTTGTTAGAAAGATAAGTTGACAAAAGATAGCGCCCCATCCGGCCATTGCCATCCAGGAAAGGATGGGTGTTTTCAAAGAAAAAGTGGGTTACCAGCGCCTGATAGATTGGCGGCAGGTCGTCAGCGTTCATAAAGGCAAGCAAGCTGCTTAGAGCTTCAGAAACTGCCAGCTCAGACACTGGCGGCACATGCACCGTCTTAGTGGCCGTACCGATTCTGAGGATGCCATTTGGCAATTCATCTCGAAAAAGCTGGCCATTTGGCTGCTTATCCGCTGGAATCTCTCCCTTAAGCAGCTCGTCGTAGAGATTACGGAAGTCCCGCAGGGACTTAATCTTGGGTAATTTGCCCCGGTACATGCATACAGTTGGCCAAAACCGTCCCCCCCGCGCCTTTGAATGAGCATCAATGCTTTTGCTGACCTCAGCTGGATCGACTTCGATTCCTTCAATGCTGTTGGTATTGATAATCTCATCAAGAAGCAGCGAATCCAGAAACTGACTGACGGCAGTTTGCGGCAATTCGCGGCTCACTTTTTGAATCTCCTGCGAATTGCGGCTAAACCGGCCAGCCAAGCTGACCATTTCAGGCGTATCCACGAAGAAGAGCGGGTATTGCTTGCTTTGCTTACCACCCCTTTTGCAATCAAGCAAGGGATGAAGCCCAGTCACGACCGCGCTCTCCAAACGTCGCTTGTATTCCGCTTCAATCGAAAAATCAGCTTCATAGCCATGTTGATATTTGACAATCTCCAAAGGCTGATAGTGGCCCATCTTCTTCCCCTCCTCGCGCACGGACTCTGGTCCATTCGTTAATGCTATTTGCTCCTATTCTACTCCCCTCCCCCTCCAAAATGATCTGTAAAATGTACACTCTTCTCATTGACTTTGAACATAGTCGCCGGCCGCGGCCTTGCCTATAATTAAGTCCAGAAGAAAAAATGGAGGATGATTTCATGACTAAAGCAGCTTTATTTGACTTAGACGGCGTTATCGCCGACACGGCAGTTTACCACCTGCAGGCTTGGCACAAGCTGATCCAAGACCACTTTGGCTTGGACGCTCCCGCGGACTTGCTGGCTCAGACCAAGGGCTTGAGCCGGACGGATTCCCTGGCCGCGATTTTGTCTGGCCTGGACCTGACCGTGACCGACGATGAATTTACCCAATTAGCCGCTGAAAAAAACGCGCTCTACCAGCAGCTGCTGGCTAACCTAAACGAAGACAGCATTCTGCCCGGAATTGCTGACCTCTTAGCCGCTCTTAGAAAAAAGGGCTTCCGCCTGGCTCTGGCATCAGCCAGCCACAACGCGCCCTTGATCTTGGACAAGCTGGGCTTAAGCGGCACTTTCGACGCGATCGCTGATCCCCGCAAGGTTGCCCACGGCAAGCCGGCCCCAGACATCTTTCTGGCTGCCGCGAAAGGCGTCGGCTGCCAGCCTGAAGACTGCATCGCCTTTGAAGACTCCGCGGCTGGCATCGCCGCCATCAGGGCTGCCGGCAGCTTCGCGGTCGGCGTCGGCCAGCAGGCCGCGCGGCAAGCCGATATTGGCTTTCCTGACACCGCTGCCCTTGACCTGGACCAAATTCTCGATAACTGGCAAAACTAAACCGCAAAAAAAGCGCTGGATGATTCCAGCGCTTTTTTCAGCTTCTAATATTAGTCGAAGAAGCCTTCTGCCTTCAAGGCTTCCAGGTAGCGGTGCACCGCGTCTGGCCAAGTTGGCAATGGCTTGAAGCCGTTCTTTTCCAGCTTGCTCTTGTCCAAGCGGGAGTTGAATGGCCGCATTGCCTTGGACAGGCCGTATTCGGCCGTGGTAACCGGAGTCACCTTGGTCTTGTAGCCGGCTTGACGGTAGATTTCCTTGGTGAAGTCGTACCAGCTGATGTAGCCGGTCTTCGTGCCATTTTCGTCAAAGCCGCTGGCCGTTTCCGGCAGCTCCGCGTTAGTCGCGTGGTAGTAGCCGTACTTGTCGGTTTCGATCATGTCGACCAAGAGGCGGGCCAGGTCAAAAGTATAAGTTGGCGTGCCGATCTGGTCGTTGACCACCTTGACTTCGTCATGGGTCTTGCCCACGTTGAGCATGGTCTTGATGAAGTTCTTCCCGTTCAAGCCGAAGACCCAGGCGATGCGGACGATGAAGTACTTGTCCAGGGTTTCTGAAACGGCCAATTCGCCGCCCAGCTTGGTTTCACCGTAGACGTTCATTGGCTTGTAGCCCTTGAAGTCTGGGTCCCATGGCGTCGTCCCCTGGCCGTCAAAGACGTAGTCAGTTGAGATGTAGACCATTGGCACGTCCAGCTTCTTGGCCACGTTGGCAATGTTTTGGGTCCCGCCAACGTTGACCTTGCGGACTGCTTCCACCTTGTCGTCGTCCTCAGCCATGTCGACTGCCGTCCAAGCGGCGCAGTGGACGATCACGTCCGGATTTACCTCAGTGATGACCTTTTCCACGCCTTCAGCGTCGGTGATGTCCAAGGAAACGTAAGGAGCAGTGGTTACGGCTGAGCCGTCAGCTACCCCGCTGTATTCTGGAGCCAAGTCGCTGCCTACGCCTTCGTAGCCGCGCTTGGCCAGTTCGTTCATTACGTCATGGCCCAATTGGCCGTTGACGCCAGTTACGAAAACTTTCATTTTTCTCCTCCAAAAATTAGAACTTAAAGGTGTCCTTGATGCCCAGCCACTTTTGGTCTTTGTCAGACAAAGTCAGCTTAGTGCCGTCTTCCAGGGAGTAGCCGCTGGCGTCAGCTGAGCCTGGGTATTCGCCAACCAGCTTTGGCCATGCAATGCCGATTTCTGGGTCGTTCCAGGCCATGCCGCCTTCATCGTTTGGGTGCCAGAAATCGTTGACCTTGTAGCAGAATTCAGCCACATCGCTCAAGACCAGGAAGCCGTGGGCAAAGCCTTCTGGAATCAGGAATTGCTTCTTGTTTTCAGCAGTCAGTTCAACCCCGTACCACTTGCCGTAGGTCTTGGAGTTGCTCCGCAAGTCGACTGCCACGTCAAAAACGTCACCGCGAACGGCGCGAACCAGCTTGCATTGCGGGAAGTGCTTTTGGAAGTGCAGGCCCCGCAGCACGCCCTTGGTTGAGCTGGACTGGTTGTCTTGCACGAACTTGATGTCAAAGCCAGCTTCCTTCATGTCGTTTTCGTTGTAGGTTTCCATGAAGTAGCCACGGTCATCCCCGTGCACCGTTGGCGTAATTACTGCCAAGCCTTCGATCCCGCCGACATTTTTTTCAACTTTGATTACTTCGGTTATCAGTCCTTTCTGAAAAACTAATTTTCTAATGTCGCAATTTACCATCAGCAATGTTTTCTAAATATTTGCCATATGAACTCTTTCTATAAAAAGCTACGGCTTTCATAAGCTCATCCGTATCGATCCAGCCATTGTTATAAGCAATTTCTTCTACAGCAGAAATACTTACCCCAGTTTGCTCTTCGATTGTTTTAACGAAAGCAGATGCATCCATGAGACTGTGGACCGTTCCAGTATCCATCCATGCGCATCCCCGACCTAGCCGTTTAACGTTTAGACGATTTTCGCTAAGATACATTTCGTTTAATGACGTGATTTCAACTTCACCACGTGGACTCGGTTCGACTTGAGCCGCCTTTTCACTAACGCCAGCTGGATAAAAGTAGAGGCCGGTTACGGCATAACTGCTTTTTGGCCGTTCTGGCTTCTCTTCAATTGAGACAGCCTTGCCATCTTGGTCAAATTCAATCACTCCAAAACGTTCAGGATCTTTGACATAGCTGCCGAAAACCGTTGCATGACCTTTTTGTGCATTATCTACAGCTTCTTTGAGCATTTCTGTAAAGCCATTGCCATAAAAAATATTGTCACCCAAAACCATGGCGCACGGTTCACCATCAATAAATTCCTCCCCTAAAGTAAAAGCCTGAGCCAAACCATCTGGATTAGGCTGAATTTTGTAATTCAACTGAATTCCAAATTGAGATCCATCACCTAAAAGTTCCTTAAAACGCGGCAAATCTGTTGGCGTGGAAATAATCAAAACTTCTTTAATTCCAGCCAGCATTAATGTTGATAAGGGATAGTAGATCATCGGCTTGTCATAAACAGGTAGCAGCTGCTTGCTGGTCACCAATGTAAGTGGATAGAGGCGAGTACCAGAACCACCTGCTAAAATGATTCCTTTCATTTGCAGTTTCTCCTATTCTTTAGTCATATAATACTTTTATCAATTTTGAGAAATGATGTTTTCCCACCATTCCTTGTGGTCCAGATACCATTGGATGGTCTTCTTGATCCCATCCTTGAACATGGTTTCTGGCAGCCAGCCCAGTTCTTCGTGGATCTTGCTTGGGTCGATGGCGTAGCGTTGGTCGTGGCCCTTGCGATCGGTCACGTGTTCGATCAAGGAGTATGGCTTGCCCAGGTAGTCACAGATCAGCTTGACGATGTCGATGTTGTGCATTTCGTTGTGGCCGCCGATGTTGTAGATTTCGCCAACCTTGCCCTTTTCCAGGATCAGGTCGATGGCCTTGCAGTGGTCTTCAACGTACAGCCAGTCGCGGACGTTTTGCCCTTCGCCGTAAACTGGCAGCTTTTCGTCAGCCAGGGCCCGCTGAATCATCAATGGGATCAGCTTTTCTGGGAATTGGTAAGGGCCGTAGTTGTTTGAGCAGCGGGAAATGGTTACTGGCAAGCCGTAGGTTCTGCCGTAGGCGCCAACCAAAAGGTCAGCTGAAGCCTTTGATGATGAGTAAGGGCTTGAAGTGTGCAGCGGCGTGTCTTCGTGGAAGAAGAGGTCTGGGCGGTCAAGCGGCAGGTCGCCGTAGACTTCGTCGGTTGAGACTTGGTGGTAGCGCTTGATGCCGTACTTGCGGCAGGCGTCCATCAAGACTGAGGTCCCGATGATGTTGGTTTGCAGGAAGATTTCCGGGTTTTCGATTGAACGGTCAACGTGGCTTTCAGCAGCGAAGTTGACCACAACGTCTGGATGTGCTTCTTCAAAAAGCTTGTAGACGCCTTCGCGGTCGCAGATGTCCAGCTTGACGAAGCGGAAGTTTGGCTTGTCCATAACATCCTTCAAGGTTGACAGGTTGCCCGCGTAAGTCAGCTTGTCCAGGCAGATGATTTTACAATTAGGGTGCTGCTTCATCATGTAAAAGATGAAGTTGGCGCCGATAAAGCCTGCGCCTCCGGCAACGATAATTTTCATGAGCAATACCTCCTCGTGCAGTCAATCCGTTCAAATTAGTTAGAGTATAAAACACCCTTGAAACCATTGTTCGATTCCAAGGGTATTTCTTTATATATTCAAGGTAAAGTGCAAAGCGTTGTCGACCTTGCTGGCAATAACGTCATATTCCAGCGGCTGAGGCCGGAAAAGGTTGTCAATCATCGTGTAAGTCAGTCCAAGGCAAAAAGTATCCACGAAGTCGTGAGCCTTTTGATCATATGCCAGGCCCTCTTCTTCGATAATCTTTTTGAGAAGGACTGCGATATGACGGGAAATTTCCCCGACCACGTCGACTTCAGTCTGACTTTCATAAACACTCTTATAGAATTTCTTGTTCAGCTCAATTCCATAAAAGACCAAGAAGATGATTCCTTCCCAATCCAGATAGCCGATATTGCTTTCGATATCATTTTCCATCATCGACCGGATCGTGTATTCCAGCAAGTCATACTTGTCCTTGAAGCTTTCATAAAAAGTCTGCCGTCTGATGCCAGTCTTTTTCATAACTTTGGCAATGCTGACGTGACTGAATCCTTCTTTTGCTACCTCGTCCTTAAACACTTGCGCGATGTGCAGCTTTAAGCATTCTGACATTGGCTCACTCTTTATTTAAGCAAGGCCTGCAGGCCGCTGGCCAAGATCCCGCCAGCAATAGGCCCCAAAACCGGCACCCAAGCATAGGCCCAGTTGGCACCGCCTTTGTTAGGCACTGGCAAGATTGCGTAAGCCAGACGTGGAGAAAAGTCTCGGGCTGGATTCAGGGCAAAGCCGGTCGTTGACCCCAAAGCCTGACCTACAACCATAATCAAAAGACCAACGACCAGTGGCTTCAAGCCTTGGGTGAAGTTGCCCAAGTTGAGCAGAGTGAAGACGAAGAAGAAGGTTGCGATCGTTTCACTCAAGAAATTGAAGACTGGATTGCTGATAGCCGGGCCAGTCGCGAAAATCCCTACGCTGTTGCCTTCATCAGCCTTGGTGGCCTTGAAGTGCGGATAGTAGTGCAGGATCACTAAGGCTGCCCCAACAAAGGCACCCAAGAATTGGCCCAATAAGTACGGCAATACCTGACTCCAAGGGAAGAAGCCAAAAAGGGCAAAACCAATCGTTACCGCTGGATTAAGGTGGCCTTGTGAACCGAATTGACCTGCCACGTAAACGCCAAAGGTTACGGCCATCCCCCAGGCCAGAGCAACAAAGAGCCAGCCTTGGCCTTTAGCATAAGCCTTGTTCAAGCTGATCCCAGCCCCGCAGCCAACGCCAAAGACTATCAGAATCATCGTTCCTAAGAACTCTCCTAAAAATCCGTTCATGATTAGTCATCTCCTTTAATTTTCAGAGGTGCCAGCTGGCTTTCTAATTCTGCCAGCCCAACGCCTGCCTGCAAAAGCGAAGCTGCCACGTATGAGCCTTCTATCAAAGCCGTATCGTAGACATGCAGCTTCTTGTCAGCAAACTCCCCAGCCATGTCCAAATTCATTTTTGCACTGCCAAGGTCATAAAAAGCCAAGATCTCGTCCGCTGAATTTTCCGCAATGGCTTGGCTGATTTTTTCCATGCTGGTGCCAATATCGCCATCATCAGTCCCACCGGCAAAAGTAATTGGCACGTCAGCTGCTGCCTGCTTGAGCAGCTTTGGAAGACCAGCCGCAATTTCAGGGACATGTGATACAACTAAAATTCCGTAAGTCATGCTAACCCTCCACTTCCAGCAGAGCACTGAACAAGTAGCCGCTAGATACGGAACCTGGGTCCAGATGGCCAATTGACCGTTCGCCTAAGTACGAAGCCCGGCCTTTCTTGGCTTGCATTGGCTTAGTTCTTTCAACGGCCTTTTGAATCACCTCTTCTGTCAATTCACCCTTGGCCAAAGCCGGAACGACTACGGACCAAACATCGACCATGGTCTTGTCGCCCGGTTCAGCACCGCCCCGCTTTTTTATGCCCAAGAGGGCTGCTTCAGTCAGCTTGGCTAAATCAGTTTCTTTGGCGCTCAATTTCGCCATTTCCAAAAAGGCTGTCCCATACAAAGGACCCGATGCACCGCCAACCTTGCTGATAAGCGACATAGCCACCAGCTTCAGGGCTGAGGTTAAGTCAGCTGGCTTTTTAGCATTCAAAGCATCTTCTACCGCAACCATCCCTCTGGCCATATTGTTGCCGTGGTCACCGTCACCGATTGGCGTGTCCAAATCGCTTAAGTAGGCCTTGTTGGCTTCGATCTTTTTAGCAAAAGCTGCCATCCACTTGTTCAACAATTCTGTCGTCAGTTCCATTTTCAGCAATCTCCTTTACCAAGCAATCGTCTTAACCGGGTAGTTCAAGTAGTCCAGCCACTTGTCATCCGCAATTTCCATTACCGTCAGAGAAATCCCTGCCATATCAATGGAGGTCATGTAATTGCCGGCTTTGGTAAAGACCGGCTTAATGCCCTTTTCATCCAGCCAATCGAGAACGTCTTTGCTGAAGATGTATTGCTCCATCAACGGCGTTGCCCCCATCCCGTTGACCAAAACAGCATATTTCTTGTCAGCGGTCAGTTGCAAGCTGGCATCGATCTTGCTGAGGAGTTCGTTGGCCAGATCTTTGGATGGCTTGATCTTTTCTCTGCGGTAGCCTGGTTCGCTGTGAATGCCGACCCCATATTCAATCTCATCATCTGCCAGAACGAAGCCCGGCTTGCCAACTTCTGGTACGGTAGCAGCTGACAAGGCTACCCCAATGGTATTAATGTGTGGCAAAACTGCTTTTGCCAATTGCTCAATTTCATCCAGGCTGGCGCCCTGATCAGCTGCTGCTCCCAAAATCTTGTGCATGAAGACAGTCCCAGCTACCCCGCGGCGGCCTTGAGTATACAGGCTGTTTTCAACGGCAATGTCGTCATCAACCACGATCGAGCGAACTTCAATATCATCCATTGCAGCCAAGTCTTTGGCCATATCAAAGTTCATCACGTCGCCAGAGTAGTTTTTGACGATCAAGAAGACGCCTTTGCCTTGGTCAGCGGCCTTGATGGCCTCGTAAATTTGGTCAGGCGTTGGCGAAGTAAAGACTTGACCGCAAACGGCAGCCGTCAGCATCCCCGCCCCCACGTAACCGGCGTGGGCTGGCTCATGGCCGCTGCCCCCACCACTGACTAAGCCAACTTTGCCCTTCATCGATTCCTTGTCGCTTCTAACCAAGGCAGTCGTGCCAGGAATCCGTTCAACGTATTGCGGGTACATTCTGGATAAGCCAGTTACCATTTCTTCAACCACATCGCTTGGGTTATTAATGATCTTTTTCATGGGAAATCCTCCTTGCTATTTTTTCCTTCGTATCTATTACCAATCTTATTGTGTAAGCGCTATATTTACAACGGACAGTTTTGCAAAGTTGTCCGCCCGTCTGGCCTCATCCCTACTCCTGTCTAAGTCCGTGCTTAAATTCAGCCAGGATGCGGTTGCCGCAGAGGTGCAGGATCGCGAAGTAGCCGGGGGCGGCCCAAAGGACGGCCCAGAAGACGGTCGCGCCCGGGCCCAATCCTTTGGCCAAAAGCAGCTGGCAGACCAGGTACACGTACAAGCAGCCCAGCAGGCTGCTGGCCAGCTTTTTCCAGCTGGGCAACAGGCGGGCCTCCTTCTTAGCCAGCCAGCAGCAAGCCGCGCACGCCGCGATGTCGGCCAGCAGCGTCGCCGCGGCCGCGCCAGTTGCTTGATAAGCCGGGATCAGCAGCCAGTTCAAGCCGACATTGACTACGGCAGCTAGGCTGACAGCCAGCAGGGCGGCTTTTTCCTGCCGGGCCGGAACCAGGACGGCGGCCATGTAAAACCAGGAGAACAAGGAGAAGACCAAAGCCAGGCCAAGGAGGCTCATGGCCCCCGCGGCCGGCGCGAAATCTAAGTCCGCGGTTAAAACGACCACCTGCTCGCTTAAGGCAAACAAGCCGCAGGACGCCGGCAAAACCAGCGCCGCCAGCAAGTCGGCCAGCTGCCTGGCCAATCTTTGAAAAGACGCGCCCCCTTTTTGCCCATAAAGGCAGGCCAGGCGCGGCACGGAGACCACGATGACTGCCCCCAGCAGCTGCTTGAGCAGCGCCGTCACCTTGCTGGCAACGGAATAGAGGCCAACATAGTAGTCGCTGGCCAGCAGGCCCAATTGGGCCACGTCCGCGCTGGCGTAAAGCAGGTTGACCACGGCATTGGCAAAAAGCACCATAATGGCCGGCAGGTGCTGTTGCCAAGAAAAACGCCAAGTCAAAGACCAAGTGCAGTATTCGCGCAGGCGGACCAGGTTGAGCAAATTGGCCCCGGCACTGGCCACTACGGTCGTCCAGGCATACAGCAAGAGGTCGCCCTCATCCTTGACCAAGGTCAGCAGCAGGACCAGCGAGAGGACTTGACAGCCGATGTTGCGGATGGCCAAGTAGCCATATTCCTCGTGGATGGCATAGAGCCACTCGCAGCCCAAAGTCGTAAACAGCAGGCTGGTGCTCAAGGTCCAGATCAAGGGCGCGTAAGCGCGCAGCTTGCTGGAAAAAAGCAGTCCCGCCGCCAGACCCAGATAAGCCAGCAGGGTCGCGGCCAGGTTGATGACCAGGACTTCCGAGGCAAAACGGGACAAGGCTTGCGGGTCATGGCGCTTCTTCGCTCCTTCCCTGGTCGCGTAGGCGTAGATGCCTAAACCCGCCACCAGGGCCGCCCAGCTGACGACCGCGGCGGCGAAGTCGTATTGACCCAGCTGCTCCACCCGCAAAATCCGCGCCAGGTAGGGATAAGTCACCAAGGCGCAGAGCAAGCGGGTTCCCGTCTGCAGGCCGCTGGCCAAGGCATTGCGCGGCAGCGACTTCTCTTTGCTTTTCTTTGCTTTTTCCATGCGTCACCTTCTTTCGATTGATTGCTGACAATTCACCCGCACAGGCCCAGCGCGGCGGCGAGGAAGACCCCGGAGGCGCTGGTAAAAATCGGGTTTCCCAGGGAGCTGATCAGGAAAAAGGCCACCAAGCTTATGCACGCCGCCCGCGGGTAGCCCGGCGCGGCTTTCTTCAGGCAAGCCAGCAGCTGCAGCGCCAGCCAGTACGCGTACAGCAAGGCGCCAAAGAAGCCAAACTGGGCCAAGAGCATGGGCCAGAAGTTGTCGTTCATGGCAAAGCCGGTCTCACTGGCCAGCGCGTAGTCATGGTTGAAGCCAAAGCGGACGTAAAGGGGCGAATAATGCTTAAAAGCCTGGTCCGACCCATAGGTCGCGAAGCCGCTGCCGCCTGGGAAATATTCCCGCAAGACGACCAGGGCATGGCGAAGCAATTTCGACCTGACCGTTTCGCTGAAAAAGTACTCCTTGACCTGGGGGTAGCCCAGGCAAAAAGCCACGCCGGCCGCGCTGACGGCCTTCTTCCAGGTCAAGCGGACCGCCTGACGCTCATAGCGCAAGGCCAAAAGCAGGATCCCGCTGGCCCCGATGCCGCCGGCCCGCAGGGTCATGGCTACCGTGGCCAAATACAGGATCAGCCAAAGCCTGACGCCCTTTTGCCGCCTAAGCCCCTGCCCCAGCATGATCACCACTAGCGACACCAGCAGCACCTCGTTTAAGGCAGCTGGGTTTTCATAAATGAACTTGTAGGACCTGATTCCATAGCGCAGGTCATAGCTGAGGCCGATCTCGGCCACCAAGTTGACCAGGCCGCCCAAAAAGGCCACTAAGATAAAGGCCTTGCTGGCCCACAGCAAGTTGCTGACGATCGTCCTTTTTTCCCAAGGGCGCAGGCAGCAGCTGACGTAAAAGACCACCAGGGGCAGCTTGATCAGCTTAAAGGCGTCAATTGCCACCGGCATCCCCTTGATCAAGCCAGATGTCAGGCCGGAAACCAGCCCGATCGCTTCTACCAGCCCCAAGGCCAGGACGCTCTTCAGCAGCAGCGCTTCTTCCTTCTTGCTCAGCCGCTTGGTCAAAAGGGCCCAGCCAATTCCCAGCAGGCTGAAGACGGCCAAAAGCTCGTCTTGGCTGTCAGCCAGGGGCAGGACTTGGCCCAGCCCGGCAAAAGCGGCCATCTGCAGGGTCAAGTAGACCGTGACCAGGTTCTGCCGGCGCAGCTTGATGACCATGGCTCAGTTCCTGCCCAGCAGGTACTTGCGCCAGCGCCGCCGCCACTTGAAGTGCCAGTGCGCCAGCAGGACGCGCAATTCCCCAGGCAGGCTGAAGCCGTTATAGCGCTTGATCTCCCCCATGGTCACGTTGAAGCCGGGCTCTTTGGCGTAAAAGCCGTCCTTGCCGATAAAGTAGCTGTCGCTTTGGTAAAAATTCCTGCTCATCGCCCTTTTTGGGAAATGCAGGTAAGCCAGCTCCTCATACTTGATCCGCCCGTCCTCATAGTAGGCCCGGTAGATCCGCCCCCGCTCATAAAAGAAGGTCTGACGGGAATGGTTCAGTGAGCGGCGGTCTTTGCGCTTTAAGTAGGACTTGGTCCGCCGCATCTGGTCCCGCCAGGAGTAGATGTCCGCGAAGTTCCGCTTTTGATAGCTCCTGATCCCCAGCAGGTCAAACTTGCGCTGGATTCCGGCCACCTCGTCAAAGACGCAGGCCACGTCCGTTTGAAAGACCCGCCGGTAGTCCATCCCGCCCCTGGCCATGAAGCGCAGGTTGTTGGTGACCGTATTGCGAAAAATGGTCAAATGCCCGTTCTGGTAGAGCTTGTCGTACTTGGCCAGCAAAGAGGCGGGCACAAATTCCGCCAGCCGCCCCATGACCTGGTCCAAGTCACAATACCCCCAGTAGCGGTAATCCTTGAGCCAGTCGGCCAACAGCCAGCCAAAGGCCGGGCGGTAGTCGCAGATCTTGTAGGGCTGATGCAGGCGGATCGGGAAGCTGATCTTCCGCTGGAACTTGGCCCGCAAAGCCGGCAGGGTCAGCTGCTTGATCTTGAGGTTGGCCGGGGGCTCCTTGACCAGCTGGTCAGTCACCAGAATAAAGTCGATTTCCGGGTTTGCCCGGACAGAATTGAAAAACAGGTCCGCGTAATTTGGCAGAGGTCCAAAGTAGCAGAGCACTAATGCAAGCTTGGCGTCAGTCATCGCAGGCTCCTTTCATTTGGCCGACCACTTGCTGGTAAAAAGTCGCCGGCTTGGCAAAATCTTCCTCCGGAAATTTGTGGGAAAGCTTGTGGATTGCCGTCTGCCTGGCAATCGCCGCCCAAATCCGCGGATCATAAGGTTCAAACAGGCGAAGGCCCAATTGGTGGGGGGCGCTGCTGTCCACTGGCACTACCCGTGCCCAGTCCTTAGGACAGGCTTCAACCGCCAATTGGAAAAAGGCGTGGAACAGGTAGTAATCCAGCAGGTCATCATGATCCCGCCAGTAGCTGTAAAGCAGGTCCCGCGTGATCAGCAGCAGGCGGTCAAGGCGCGGGGCCACTAAGAGCCAGTTGGACATTGGCAAAGCCTGCCCGTCCCTTCCAGGCTTAAGCAGCTGGTAGGCAAACAGCTCTTTTTTAAACAGCCAGTCCGGCAGGTCGCGGCTGGCATAGAAGACGGTCGCGTCTGACCAGATGCCGCCATAGTTGATCAAGAGCTCCAAGCGGATCAGGTCCGCCAAATGGGCCCCCGCGATCACGCCGCGCGCGATCTTGTCCTGGATTTCCTGGGGAAAAGTCACGTAGTTGCGGTAGTTCTTTTCCGTAATCAGGACCACCTGCCGCCTGCCTTCATAGGCCCTTCTGGCTGAGGCATAGCACTTTTGCACCACTTCCGGCGCCTGGTGGATTCCCTGCAGCCAGCAGAACCAGACATAGTCCACGCCCTTGTCTTCCTCCTTCAGCCCGCGGCTAGGATTTGGGGAATGGTGGGCCACTAAGGCCTGCAATTCTTGGCGGTAGCGCCGGCGCAGCTTTTCCCGGATCCGGTACTGGGTGCTCAGGCGCAGGATCTCCAGGCCCTGACGCTTGCCTCCTAAAGCCAGCAGCTGGTTGAGGGCCAAGGGCAGGCAGCCGGCCCGGGCATACCGGCGCACCAGGCTCCAGCCGCCCTGCTGCTTGAAATAGTAACGGGCGTTTTTGTCATTTGCGTTTCGTGTTTTCATAGTCAGCTCCTTTGCTGTGAAATTTGGTAAGGGATAAATTAGCATACAAGTGCAGGCCTGTACAAGGCAGATGACCGCCAGCTCAACTTCTGCGCTTATTTTTTCGCACGCTTGTGAAAAAAGCTTAATCCTTGCGTCCAAATGGCCTAATAGGAACAAAGCGGCAGGGGCCACTTTTTCCAAGCCGTTTTGCACGAGCGGGAAAGAATTTCTTAAGATTTTCCGCCTTGACGAAGGGGTGGCTGGCTTGCTAAATTATTTGACCACAACCCAAATCCAAATTTTGAAGGAGGCTTATATGCACAAACTAACCCTTTCCGAGATCCAGGAAATCGAACTGGACAACCTGCTGACCATTGACCGGCTCTGCCAGAAACTGGGCCTGGTCTACTATCTGGCCTACGGGACTCTGCTGGGAGCCGTCCGCCACCAGGACTTTATCCCTTGGGATGACGACACGGACATCTGGATGCCGCGGCGGGATTATGAGCAATTGATCCGCTACTGCGAGCAAAACTGCCCCGCCCCCTACAAGCTGTGCACCCGGAAAAACAGCCGCGACTTTCCTTACGGCCTGGCCCGCTTCAGCAACCTGGACTACGAATTCGTCTCAACCAATCCCGTCGAGCAATTTGCGGCCGGGGTCTTCACCGACATCTACCCCCTAGATGAAAACGGGGCGTCCTACTCGGTCGCCCGCTGGCTCTACCGCCGCTGCAAGTGGGCCAACATTGCCTACTATGCCTACGCGGCCAACTGGCCCCAGAATTTTGCCAGCAAGGCGGCCCAGCGCTTGTACCAAGGCGCTATCCACTGCCTCTTTGGCGACCAATTTGCCCAAGCCGTCGACGGCAAGATCCAGCGAATGATTTTTTCAAAAACGAAAAACGGCTGCCAGCACGTCGGCGTGCCGGCCTGGCCGGACGGCGGCGTCCACCTGCTCAAGAAAGAATACTTCGGGGCCGGCCAGTACGCTGACTTTGCCGGCTGCTCCCTGCGCATCCCCGCCAAGCCCGGCCCGATCCTGCGGGAATACTACGGGGACTACCAGGAGCTGCCCCCAGCCTGGGCCCGCTACCCCCACCATGACTACAAGATCTATCCCAAAGCTTGAGTTTTCAGGAATCCATAAATTTTATTTTGCTTGTCATAAAAAGACATCATTTCAGATTATCAGCCTCCCATGCTATTCTGTTAGCACGCTAATTTTTCAGCACAAAAACACACGAAACAAGGAAGGTGACCAATGTCAAACCACTTAAGTCAGCAGGCAGTCATGACGATTGCCATCTTTTTCCAAGCTGACCCTGAAGAATTGCAGTTCGTGCCCCTGAGCCGGGGCATGAGCAACCAGTCATTCCGCCTGGAATGCCGGGGGCAGAGCTACCATTTCCGCCAGCCGGGACCAGGCCAGGAGCTGATCAACCGCGAGCGCGAAGCCGCGGTCTACCAGGCCATCAAGCCCTACGGCTTCTGCGACTCCCCTTTGTTCTTGGACCCCGACACGGGCTTCAAGCTCAGCCGCTTCTTGCCAGACGCCCGCCCCTGCAACCCCCGCCGGGGCAAGGACCTGGACCTGTGGCTCAAGAAGATTCGCCAGCTGCACCGCGCCAAGCTTGAGGTAGGCCACGCCTTTGACCTGTTTGGCCAGATCAGCCATTATGAAGCCCTTTGGCAGGGCTGCCCCTCGATTTACCCAGACTATCAAGAGACCAAGGAAAAGGTCTTTGAGCTCCAGAACTACATCAGCTTAGTGCCCAAAGACTGGTGCCTGACCCACCTTGACCCAGTCTTTGACAACTGCCTCTTTTATCAAGCAGAAGGGTGCGAGCAAATGCAGCTGACCGACTGGGAATATGCCGGCATGCAGGATCCCCATCTGGACCTGGCTATGTTCGCCATCTATGCCGGCTACTCCCAAACAGAGGTCGACCAGCTACTGGACAAGTACTTCCAAGGTCCTTGTCCGGAAATCATCAAAAACAAGATCTACTGCTATATTGCCGCCTGCGGCCTGCTCTGGTCCAACTGGTGCGAGTACATGCGCCGAATCGGCAAGGAGTTTGGCGATTATGGCTTAAGCCAGTACCGCTACGCCAAAGACTACAGCAAGGCGGCCAGCAAGCGCATCAACCAATTCGACTAGCAAAGGAGCTGACTCAAATGATTAAAGCAGACAATGCCGTAATTTTAGCCGGCGGTGCCGGCGCCCGTTTTGCCCCCCTGTCCTATGAAAAGCCCAAAGGCCTGATCGAGGTCAAGGGCGAGCCCATGATCGAGCGGCAGATCAGGCAGCTGAAAGAAGCCGGCATCAAGCAGATTTACCTCGTGACCGGCTACAAGCAGGAGCAGCTGAACTACCTGGCCAAAAAGGAGGGCGTCGACTTGATCGCCAATCCCGGCTACGCCATGCAAAACAGCGCCGCCAGCATCTGGCTGGCCCGGGACGTGATCAAGAACAGCTTCATCTGTGCCGCCGACAACTACTTTCTCCATAACCCCTTCAAGCAGGGGCTGGAAGACCAAGGCAGCTACTATGCCGCCCAGTACAGCCCCGGACCAAGCAGCGAATGGGGCGTCAAGCTTGACGAAGCGGGCTTCATCAAGCAGGTGACCATCGGCACCCGGGCTTCCTGGTACCTCTTGGGGCATGCTTTTTGGACGGAAGACTTTGCCCGCCGCTTTTTTGCCATTTTAAGCAAGGAGCGGACCAAGGCCCAGACCCACGCCAAGTTCTGGGAGGAGATCCTGGCGGAAAACCTGGACCAGCTCAAGATGCGGCTGGGCAAGTTTCCAGCTGGCGTCATCCAGGAATTCGACAGTCTGGACGATTTGCGCCAGTTCGACCACAGCTATGTCAATGACAGCCGGTCGCGGATCTTGAAGAAGTGCGCCAAGCGCCTGGGCACCAAGGAAAGCTGCCTGGACCGGATCAAGGCCATCAAGGGCCGGGGCAATGAGGCCATTGGCTTTCACTTTCGCTATGACGGGCAGATCTTCTGCTACCTGTACCAGCTGGGCGAGATCATCAAGTGCCGCCGCTTGGGCCATCCCTATTGACTGTGAGAAAGGGCCACGGCCATGCGCGCGGGCATCTTAGCCGGCCTGACCTGGGCAATTGAGACCATGCTGCTCAGCGGGGCCTTGAATCTGCCCTTTTTCGCCAAAAATCTGCAGCTGGCCTTCCTGGCCCCCTTCATCTGCGCCTTCCTGCACGACTCCTGTTCCAGCCTCCTGCTGGCTGGGCAAGGGGCCTGGCGCGCTTGGCAGCGGCAGTACTGGTGGATCGTCTTGGCCGCGGCCATTGGCGGCCCGGTGGGGATGACCGGCTACGTCTTAGCCGTCAAGTTCATGGGGCCGGCCCTGGGAGCCGTGACCTGTGCCATCTTCCCGGCCGCGGGGGCCGTCTTGGCCTACCTGATCCTGGGCGAGCAGCTGACGCCAGCGCGCTGGGGATGCCTGCTGGCAACCCTGCTGGGCGTGTACGGGCTCAGCGCCTCCAGCCACTTGGCCACGGGCAATCTGCTCTTTGGCCTGGCCAGCGCCATCATGTGTGCTGGCGGCTGGGGCCTGGAAGCCGTCATCTTGGCCAAGTGCCTCAAGGGCGGGGTCAAGCCCAGCCATGCCTTGCAGATCCGCCAGACCGCGTCGGCCATCGTCAGCGGCCTCCTCTTGTTGGCGCTGCTGCCGGCGGGCATCTTTTTCCACCCAGTGCTGGGCCAAGGAAGGCTCTGGCTCTTCATTGCCTTTGCCAGTGCTTTTGCCACGGTCTCTTATCTTTTCTACTACAAGGCGATTGACCAGCTGGGTCCCAGCAAGGCCATGGCTTTGAACGTGACTTCTTCGGCCTGGGCCTACCTTTTCACCGTCTTCTCCGGCCAGTGGGACCTGGTCAATGGAAAAAGCCTCTTTTTTGCCCTGTTGGTCTTTGCTGGCAGCATCTTGACTGCTGGCAACTGGCAGGAATTGTTTAAGCGAGGTGATCATTAATGGAACAAGTCAACTACGAGCGAGTCAAGGGGCGCTTGGTCTACCGGAGCTGCCGGCGGGCAGTCGATTTGACCTTGAGCGTCTTAGGCCTGGTCACCCTCTCGCCCCTTTTGGCCTATCTGGCCTTAATCATCAAGCGCGAGGACGGCGGACCGGTCCTTTATTCGCAGACCAGGCTGGGCAAGGACGGCGTCCCCTTCCGCCTCTGGAAGTTCCGCTCCATGGTCGTCAATGCCGATGATTTGAAGAAGCAATTGGCTGATCAGAATGAGGTCGCCGGCGCCATGTTCAAGATGGCGCGCGACCCGCGGATAACCAAGGTCGGCAAGCGGCTGCGCCGCCACAGCCTGGATGAATTGCCCCAATTGTTCAACGTGTTAAAGGGCGACATGGCCTTGATTGGTCCCAGACCCCCTTTGCCAGAAGAAGCAGCCCAGTACAGCGCCTATGACCGGCAGCGCTTGCTGGTCAAGCCGGGCTGCTCTGGCTTGTGGCAGGTCAAGTGCCGGAACGCGGGTGATTTTGACCAAATGGTCCAGCTGGACCTCAAGTACATCAACCGCAGCTCCCTCTGGACTGATCTGGGCCTGATATTGCAGACGATCGCCCTGTTT
This sequence comes from Lactobacillus sp. 23-2, assembly GCF_044902225.1. Taxonomy (NCBI): domain Bacteria; kingdom Bacillati; phylum Bacillota; class Bacilli; order Lactobacillales; family Lactobacillaceae; genus Lactobacillus; species Lactobacillus sp. 23-2. Next base: position 22,052 of record NZ_JAOQBX010000018.1, read on the forward strand.
TTTAAGCCAAATGGCATGTAAGGAGGAATATATGACCCAACAGCACGTATTTATCATCGGCTCCAAGGGCCTTGGCTCTTATGGCGGCTATGAAACTTTCGTCAAGCGGCTTTTGGACTGCCATGAAGGCAACGGCCAAATCCAGTACCACGTGGCCTGCAAACAAAACGGCGACGGCGCGATGGCCGGCAATGCCTCTGGCAGCTTCAGCTACCGCGGGGCCAACTGCTTTAAGATCCCGGTGCCAGAAAAGCTGGGGCCCGGGCAAGCCATCTACTATGACCTGGCGGCCCTCAAATACGGCATCCGCTACTGCCGGGAGCGGGGAATCACTGAGCCGATTTTTTACATTCTGGCCTGCCGGGTTGGGCCCTTTTTAAAGCGCTATGCCAGGCAGATCCGTCAGCTGGGCGGGCAGCTGTTTATCAACCCAGACGGGCATGAATGGCGCCGGGGCAAGTGGCCCTACCTGATCCGCAAGTACTGGCAATTGTCTGAGCGGCTGATGGTCAAGCAGGCCGACCATGTCGTCTGCGATTCCATCGCGATTGAGCGCTACATCCTGAAGACCTACGGCAAGTACGAGCCACGGACTTCCTTTATTGCTTATGGCAGCGATTTGGCCGGCAGCCAGCTGGCCGATGACGACCAGCGCTTTACTGAATGGCTTAAGGCCAAGGGCTTGCGGCCTTTTTCCTACCACCTGATCGTGGGGCGCTTCGTGCCTGAAAACAATTTTGAAACGATGATCCGCGAGTTCATGGCCAGCCAAAGCCAGAAGGACTTGGTGATTATTGCCACGGCCAATGACAAGTTTCTGGCCCAACTGGAAGCAAGGCTTAATTTTTCCAAAGACCGGCGGATCAAGTTCGTGGGCACGGTCTATGACCAAGATTTGCTCAAAAAGATCAGGGAAAACGCCTATGCCTACCTCCATGGACATTCAGTCGGCGGAACCAATCCATCCTTGCTTGAAAGCCTGAGCAGCACCAAATTGAATCTCCTTTACAAAGTCCCCTTCAACCAAGAAGTAGCCCGCCAGGCTGGGCTTTACTGGGACAAGGAAAAGGGCAGCCTGCGGCGCTTGATTGAAAAAGCCGAGCGGCTCAGCCGCCAAGCCGTGCAAGAATTTGGCCAGGCTGCCAGGCAGCGGATTGAGCAGGCCTACAGCTGGCCGCTGATTGCTAGTGAATATGAAGAGCTGTGGCTCACTAAAGGAGGTGAGGCGCGGGCAAAGTGACTGCATCGTAACTAAACTTCACTCCTACACATATTAGACTCTTAACAGATTGCTTTCTCGATTCATATCAAAAGCCGCCCAGGATTTGCCCGTCCTGAGCGGCTTTTTTGGGAATTATCGGCGCAGTTGGGGACTTTTCGGGAATTATGTTTTAGAAGTACCTAATTAAAGCAAATTCAGCGCCAGCTTTTCCCGAAAAGTACCCAACTGATGCCATTTTTCGAAAGTTGATTCCTATAAAGCAAATGGAAAAAGAAGAATTTTACATGGAATTGTTTTTCTTACATATTCGATCTTCTGTAAGGCAAAATGGTAACTCTTTTTCAAAATCGTTAAGCAACTGAGCATGTTCTCTTGTCAGTTTGAGTCTGCGGTAATAATATAATCTATGTTAAGAGAGGAGGAAACTGAAATGAACAAGGGTTTTGATGTCCTTAGAGTTTCGAACTTGGTAATTGATACTGCTAAAGAAAATGGTACAAAATTAACTAATTTAAAGCTTCAAAAGATCTTGTTCTTTTTGCAAGGCTTTTACTTGAACAAGTATAAATCTCGTTTAATAAACGGGACTTTTGCTAAGTGGCAATTCGGTCCTGTGGAAAAAGAGGCATACAATTGTTTCAAGTCATATGGTTCTTCAGCAATCACTGATGAAGCTTTTGACTTCTCACCCGTAACCTTGAAAATTACAATTATTCCTGCTATTTCCGCAAAGGAAATCGGCAGTACTAGATTTGCCGATCTTAAATCCGAATTAATAAAAATGCTCAGTTTCCCTGCTTGGAAGTTAGTTGAGTTGACTCATAAAGATCCTAGTTGGTTAAACTATGCAAGCGAAATCAAGAAGTATTCTGCTGCTGATTACACTGATCAAGAAATTGAGGAATGTTACTTCAACAGCTTTAATACTCAATCTTGCGAGGATTAAAATAATGCCTTCAGATAGTTCTACCGAGAAAGTTATCAATTCTTTAATTGACAATTTTATTGATTATGTTGATAACGGGAATGCTAGCCCAGATAACGTAAGAATTATTCTCTCCACATTTTATGAGACAGAAAGCTTTTCTAGGGCATATCCAGAAATAAGCCAGAAAGTGTATTCCTTATCTAAAGACAAATTCATCAGTCTTGAAAAGTTTATGGGATTAACTGAAAATTCAGAAAACCTTTTTTCCGGATTTTTTCCAAAACATAATCTTGAAAATGACAGTAAAGAAGCGAATCTTGAGCGACTTGAACGTCATATTACACTAAGCTGTTACCAACGCGAATACATCAACAATACCGCCCAGAAAGCAAATGATGCTGCTGAGAAAGCCGTCAAAAATTCTAAAAAGGCACAAAAGAAAGTAAAAAGTATATACTCTGAATTTGTAGGGATTTTAGGGATTTTTACAGCAATGTCCTTTACTATGATGGGGTCGGTAGAAATTCTTGGAAATCTGTTTAGCGATATAAAGAAGCTATCCAGCGATTCCTTAGGATACGCATTCATAGTTGGTGGCGTGTACCTTATTGTCATCTACTTGATAATCTTGATGCTGTTCATTGGGATTAAAAAGCTGTTCAACGATCAAGAATATAAGCTTGATCGTAGATTCGCAGGGCTACTGTTCAGTGTATCAGCTCTATTTTCTTTTGCAGGAATGGTTCTCATTTTCCTATCCAAATAATCAAATCATGTAATAAATCCCTGTACCTTTTTTCAACAGATACAGGGATTTGCTTTGCAAGTTACGATTGGATAATTGTTTCACTGATTATATCAAGACCTGAAGCAGAAATTTCAAATATATGCTGAATTGAAGTTAATCTGACGCATTTCTGACCGCATTTGCCGATATCTCTGAGGGGTTAAGACCTCTGTTCAGACTGCCTAACATAAGACGGCCATTACTACCAGCAGCTACTGACTGAAAGCGGCAAGCAGATCTACCCTAAGTGCATGGCAGTTTACACTGAAGTAGAGGCCTTGTGCGACAGTATCTTGCCCAGCGAAAAAAGATAATTTTGTCAAGCTGACCATGCTGGCTTGAAGAATTACCAAGACCAGCAGTAACGACAGAAAGCCCCGCATCCCTAAATTGGGTGCGGGGCTTTGGGCATAAAAAAGAGCGCCTATTAAGCGCTCCAACCGGTTCGGTACAAGTAATCAGCTGATACCATTTTTTGCACATCAGATGTGAACTCCGGTTCATTTTTCGTGATACCCATATTGTATTATTCGAATGTGCTACAAGCAAGACGTACATCGAGATTAATCGACCTCAAAACTAAGATGCGTGAACAGGGGCTGTTGCTCCCTCTTATTCGTGATAGTGGTACCTCCTAAGTACCTGAAACAACTGCAACCCGGCCTCCGCTTTCGCGGGGGCTTTTATTTTGCCTCACTATCTGCATCGAGGGCTGGTTCAGCATTGCAAGTCTGCCAAGCATCATGACCGCGATTATTTCTGGAAATCTTACCATGCAGTTTGATTGGCATTAGAAGTTAGAACTGATATACAATTCCTCTCACAAACCAAGTTTGGAAAACATGTTTCAAATTTGTTCATGAAAGAGCGGTTGACTGGCCTGAGCTTGATTGAGAAAGCCCCGCATCCCTAAATTGGGTGCAGGGCTTTTGGGTATAAAAAAGAGCGCCTATTAAGCGCTCCAACCGGTTCGGTACAAGTAATCAGCTGGTACCATTTTTTGCACATCAGATGTGAACTCCGGTTCATTATCTTAGTATCTACATTGTACTATTTAAATGTGCTACAATCAAGACGCACATCGAGACCATCAATCTCAAAATTAGGATGTGTGAACGGGGGTGTTTCCCCTATGAACCTTTGGTTCATTATCTTAATCGTGGTACCTCCGAAGTACCTGAAAAAACTGCTTAAGCACTTGCTTAGGTAGCAAACCGGCCTCCGCTCTTGCGGGGGCTTTTATTTTAGCTCACTCTCAAGTTTTAGCACAAACAAAGAGTGCACGTTTCATGGGGGCATTTAAATAACAGTATCTATTCAAGACTAGCGATGTAGTCCTTGGCGTTCATGGCTGCGTGGCGGCCAGAGTTGACATTGTGGGCACAGGCTGACCCACCCAAAGTAATGGTGTAGACGTTGCGGTACTGCATGGTTGAATCCATGCCAGCCACGTACAAGCCTGGGATCGTGTTAAAGTCAGGATCAATAGCCTCAAACTTCCGGTTAGAGCCAATCCCGCCAACACCGATCAAGTTGGATGGGTCAAGCCGGGCAATGTAGTATGGCCCTTCTTCCATTGGAATCAAATTGTCACTGTCCTTGGCGAATTCTTCGTCCTTGCCTTGGCGGGCAAACTTGTTGTAGTCGTTCAAAGTCTTGGTCAAGACATCCTTTGGCAGGTCGAAGTGCTTGGCCAGGTCTTCCAGGCTGTCTTCCTTGTACAAGGAGTCACCTTCGTTAGTTTCAACAGCTTGGGCCAGGATCTTGTCTGCGTCGGGGATGCCAGCGGTAATCCGGTCATAGATATCCTGGTTGAAGACTTCGTAGGCATTCTTGACTGACTGCATGGCCATTCTCTGGTAGAGCAGGTTGTACTTCTTGGCATTTTCGTTGACGAAGCGGCGGCCATCTTGGTCAACAAAAACCGTCGGACCACCAGATGGCAAGCTCATGAAGCCGTTGATCGGATCGATATACAGGTGCACGCCTTCATGTGGTAAAGCCATAATATAGTTCATCATGAATTCAGGTGATTATATCCTTAGCTCCAGCAGCCATGGCCATCTTATAGCCGTCACCCGTGTTGGAAGGCATTGAGCAGTAGTGCAGGTTTTTGGTTGACCAGCCTTGCTTTTCGATCAGTTCGGCTGAATGGCCCACCCCACCAGTGCAGAGCAGAGTTGCCTTAGCATTGATCTTGACGATCCCATCTGGTGACTTGGCATAGACGCCCTTGACCACGCCAGCATCTTTGATGATACTGATGGCGCTGGTTGAAGTCATAAAGTTCACGCCCAGTTCATCACACCGCTTTTTCATGTATGGAACGTAGCCTTCAGAGGCAAAGCCACCTTTCCACCAGTGGGCAGAAACGCTCAACTTTTCTAAAACAGCAATCAACTTGAATATATCTCAGTCGTCCGTATCACAGGCAATTGCCTCGATCGAAAAGCAACTGGGCGTTACCCTTTTTTACCGTAGCCGCAAAGCCGTCAGTCTGACACCGGCAGGAAGTGAATTTTACGACCGGATCAAGCCGTGGCTGAACGAATACAATAAGGACGTGCAGCAGGTCCAACAAGTTCAGAACAAGCAGAAAATGAATTTAACGATCGGCTATAGTGGCACGCCGTATGAACATGCCGTCGTGCCGGAATTAGTCAGAGCCTTTTGCAAAGAGCATCCCAAAACCAACGTATTTCTGGAGAACTACGCGCACCAAGAGTTGAAAGAGCACCTTGCACATGGAAACTGTGACTTGATTTTTACCATGCCGGACATCATTGCTGGGATGGACAACGTTGCTTACCATAGCTTGCTTGTTGGCTATTATTGCTTGATCGTCCCAAGCAAAGTCAAAATTGGCCCTCCACCAGTTTCTTTGGAAGAGCTGAGCAAGAATAGGTTGATCTTCCTGGACCACCGCTGGTGCCCGCCCACGCAAGACCAATTGCAAAAAGAGATCTGCAGAAACAACCATTCTCTGGACCTGGCCTATGTCAACAATATCGCGACCGCGCGGGTCATGGTTAAGGAACGGCTTGGCTGGGGAATCTGGGCCAACTTTGTGTCCGCCCCTAATGACCTCGACCTTAAGAAGCTGCCCCTTCCCACTAAAATCATTCCCGATTACGGCGTCGCTATCTTGAAGCAAGGCAGTCCACAAGCGGCTAGACAGTTTGTGAGCTGGTTGGAAAAGACCGGATTGCCAGGTTGAGATATGGGACCAGTATCTTCATATGCGAAACAGGGATGCAATCCGTTGTTGGACTACATCCCTGTTCAACTTGTATCAAAGCTTTTTCAGATCAAAGTTCTCTCATCCAATTACGGGCTAATCGTGGCCATAGACTAAGCGGATGGAAGACGTCACCTTCTCCTGGATTAGCTGTTGCGTAATCACCTAAAGCTAAGCCATGTTCGCCATTCTTAAACATGTGGAATTCAATGCTTAGTTTCTGCTCCTGCAGCTTTAACACGTAACTAATAGTATCCGCAGTATTAAGAACTGGATCATCGGCAGCACACCAGATAAATTGTGGCAAAGTTTCATCATTAATCAAATTACTCAGAGTGACTGCTGCAATTTGATCTTGGCTAGGTGTTTCACTTCCATAAAGACATTGGAAGAGTCTTCGCTCATCTGCCCAGTCACTGCTTGGTCTAGCAGCTGTTTTTACCAAAGGATAAGCCAGAATCACCCCCTTTACTTTAGGAAGATCAGCTTTAACAAGACCAGCTTGTTCAATCAGTTCCTGATTGTTCCATAAGTTGGCATATAATCCAGCTACATGTCCACCTGCTGAAAAGCCCATAACATAAATCTTAGATACGTCGATAAACCATTCTTCAGCATGCTTATTAATCAATGCTAAAGCTTGAAACAAAGACAATACTGGATAAGGATATTGGGCTTGCTCGTTATCGACAGGATACCGCAATATAAAGCTATGGAAACCTTCACTGTTATAATGCAGAGCTATTGGCTCGCTTTCACGATGTGCCAATTTGACATACGCTCCACCCGGACAAACAATCATGGCTGGCCGCTTCTTAGTTTGCTTAGACGAAATATTAGGGTCAATCACGAAGGTTTCAAGTGAAGCATTTTCCTCCGCAAGGGCAAAACGTTGATTAAGCATGATCCGTCACCTCGTAAACTTCAATCAAAACATGCGTATCATTTCCATCAACTATTTTACCGTTAAAAGTCCGGTAGTTGAGATCGCTGAAATTTCCATTCTTGCCCGAAATAAAGTGCAAATGAGTAAATGAGTCTTTTTTCTTGTCAATGTTGGCTTCATTGTCCACATAAATCAGCTCGTCATTGCATTCTATCAGATACCGGGCATGCGCTCTGGAGAAACGTGAATCATATTTGTGATTAAAATCTCCACCAAACGGAAGTACTCTGCCTGTTAATTTCCCTGTTACCGTTCCACCAGTAATTGGAATAATTTTGAAAAAACCTTGCTCCGTTTGACCCACGTTCAACCTTGGCCCTAGGTCAATATCTAAAGTTGCAAACAATTTCCTATGCATCAATTTTGTCCTTCTTTGACTCGTAACCAAATACTAGCACTAAAATCATTGCGGCAACTGCAGTCAAAATGCCAACGATAGTTCCTGGAATCCAATTGATGGAAGTTTGCAAGGATAGAATGCTGAAGAACATTACCGTGATCTTTTCTCCAACTAAAGCAGTCAGAGCCCCACATGCTGCACCACAAATCATCGTGTAGGCCATACACTTCTTGTATCTCAACAAGGCACCATAAACGATCGGCTCAGTAATCCCAGCAAACAAGACAGGGACAATTGCAGCAGCCATAACTGACCGCAGCTTTGGATCACGTTTAGCCTTGATCAGCAAACCAACAGCAATCCCCATGCAGGCCCAAGTTGGCGCACCGGCGCAGGCCATAATTTGGTCTGAGCCAGTTTGCGCAATATTGGCAATTACAATTGGAATAATGGCCCAATGCAGACCGAAGGTTACAAGAACTTCCCACAGACCACCAAGCAAAGCACCGGCAATAATTGGTGAGAATGTGAACAAGCTTTGAATTCCTTTAGCCAAAGCATCCCCCAGCCAAACTGCTACAGGACCAACGACGACCAAAATAAACGGTACTGTCACAAACAGTGAAACAAAAGGAATTACCAGCGTTCGGTAGTTATCTGGAACTACCTTCTTCAGTTTTCTGTAAATCCACGCGTAAATCGGGATCCCAATCAAGACTGGGAAAACGGTTGATGAGTAGTTCTGCATCGCAAAGGGGATGCCGAAAAAATTAACTGCCGTCTTAGCACCAATTAATTTCAGGATGTAAGTCGGTTCGAGCAGACCAGCTCCAATTGCTGCCCCAATGTAGACATCTGCTTTCAAGTACTTTGACATGCTGATGCTTAAAATAATCGGCAAAAAGTAGAAGAAAGCGTTGTAAATCCCATTCAACACCGCAATCGTTGGAGCTTTATCTGACATCCAACCAAAGCCGGTAATTGTAATTGACAAGGCCTTTACCAAGCCGACACCTGCCATGACTGGCAAAACTGGCGTAAAGGTTGCTTGCATCAAAGCGAAAAGCTTATTTACCCAGCCTTTGATTCCTTTTGCGCTGTCTTCATCAGCCAAGTCTTCCTCACTATGATCTTCATCGACACTCCCGGCAGCCAAAGCCCCACCTACTATTGAGGTCACGTTATCGTACATCGATTCTACTTGCGGTCCAATAACAACCTGTTCTTGGCCACCACTTTCAAGGAACTTGATAACACTGGGCAAGCCGTCGATTTTGTCACCATCTACTTTGGATTTGTCTTTTACCACGAATCTCAATCTCGTTGCGCAGTGCGTGAGACTTTTAATATTATCTTTGCCACCAACGTAGTCAACGATTTTTGCTGCATCATTTGTCAGCGTAGACATCATTATTCCCCCTCAATTTTTCTCAAAAAATCTTCAATTCTTTGCCAAGCATCAGCAGAAGCTTCAGCATTATACTCATGCAATTCCTGATGCGTAAAACCGTGCTGACATCCTACATAGCATTTGTAATCAACATATATCCCCTGTTCTTGCAGCATTTCAGCAAATCTTTCCTCACCATCTCTAAGTGAATCCAGTTCCGCAGTATTTTCTAAAGTTGGTGGATAGATGCTGGGATCACTGTTGACAATACTGGACAATGGACTTGTAATTTCTGAAGCATCGTTATATTCCCAAGCCTGATACTGATGAATCCGGCTCGGAGAAATAGCCTTATTTTGGTCAATCACTTTAGTCTGATCAATGTGCTGATCGCATGGCGCATAGTTCATGACCAGACCTTTGATGAAGTCTTCGTGATCCTGCTTTTCCAACTGAATTACCGCAGCTGAGATCTGCCCCCCAGCGCTATTGCCGCCAATTACAAATTTGGCATCCCCGAAGGCAAACTCATCCCGATGCTCGTTGCAATATTTAATCATTTCGTACATCGAGGTATAAGTCTTGGGAAACTTGTACTCAGGTGCTACGAAATAATCAACATTGACCACAATACATCCAATAGCATCGCAGATCTTTTGACAGTACGGCATATCCAGTTCAAAGTTGGACAAGCACATGCCGCCACCATGAGAATTAAAATAGACGATATTTGTTTTCAGTTCCTTTGGGTAGTAGATATAAATATCGAGGTACCCTAAAGCAGTACGGACAGATTTTTTTACCGAGTGATCTTTTCTTTTTAGTTCTCTCATGTATGTTCCGTACCGCTCTTCTTTGCTTTTACGGTAGTCATAAACGTCTGTGTCTTTCACATCTGTAAACATTTCTTCCATCTCCCTGTTTTTGGTACCGGTTCCACGTTTATAATACAATAAATAGAAAAGAATTCAAGCACTTTTTTGGAATCGGTTCCACTTTTTTAGGAGAAAAACACATGAGCATTACGATTAGCGATATTGCAAAACTTAGCGGCGTAGCCAAAAGCACTGTCTCCAGATACTTTAACGGAGGCAGTATTTCCGACAAAACCAAAAAGAAAATCGAAAAAGTCGTACAAGAAACCGACTTTCATCCCAATACGATTGCCAGCCGGCTCAAGTCTAAAAAGAATTACTTGATAGGAGTAATCGTTGATGAGCTTTCAACACGCAGCGTAGGAATTTTGATTGACAGCATGCAGCAGGAGCTAAACAAGCATGGCTATCAGCTCTTTATCCTGTCTAACCGAGAAACCGAAAATCAAGAGGACAAGACCAGATCTTTACAGCTGCTCGCCGATCAAAACGTTGATGCTATTGTTTTCGGCTCTTCACAAGTAACCCGGGAACAAATCCAGTTTTTGACGAATTTAAAGATACCTGTCTTGATTCTGGGACAGAAAAATTCCGTCTTTCCTTATCGAAAGATTGACGACTATAAAGGCGGATACTTAATGGGGCAATACATCTCAACTCTAAAGCCACAGAGACCGCTTTTTCTCTCAATGCCTTTGTACGATTTAGCAGCCGGGACTGAAAGACTGAATGGTTTTGTGGAAGGCGCCGCATCTATCAAAAGCAAGGTTATCGAATGCGGCTACAACCCGGAAAGTGTCTATCAGCATAAAGAGGAAATTATTTCATATAAACCTGACGTGGTTGTTTGCGCCTCAGATTACCTGATTTTAGGCTTATTGCACATCATCAAAGAGTTGGATCTTTCATTTCCAGCAGACATTCGCATTGCTGGCTTTGGAAATTATGATTTTTCCAACAAATATGCCCTAGATTTAACCAGCATTGATTTTGACTACCCTACCCTGGGAATCAATACTGCCAGAGCTGTCATAAACATGTTGGCAGAAAACGAAAAGGACATGCTAGATGAGAATGACTATAATACCCGTTTAATCGAACGTAACAGTACCGCAAACAGCACAAAATAACTAATTCAGATACAAAAAGGGATGCAATCCATGACTGGACTGCATCCCTTTTATTCTGTTAATCTTCAATTAGCTTACTAGCTGCTTGTTCTTACATTACAATGGCTCAAGCAAAATATTCCATATAAATCTTTAGAATATGCTTGTCTAAAGTTCTATTTAGAAACTGCTTTTTAACTTCTTGGGTAACATTCTTTCTAACAATAGGTTTTGTAGCAAGTACTTTTAAAAGTCCCCCGGAACATCTTAACAGCCAATTTAAATCAAAGGAGTTGTAATCAAATCCATCAACATCTATCACCCACTTGCTGATTTCGCTACTAGATTTCTTGATCACCTCAACAATCCTTTCCTTATCTTTGACTGCTTGAGGATTAACCAAAATCAAATTGCAGTATGCTAAAGCAACATCTTCCTCATCATCGTTGATATGCCTTTTATCTTCTTGTTGCTTCTTGAGCCAACTGATGATTTTATCATTGTCTGCTTTCTTCATCTTGATAATGTTGTTTTGTACCATCTTCAGATACATAGCATACTCCGTAGGAGTAGGTACCAAGTCGCTAATTTCAGGGGCTTCACGAATTATTTTTTGAATTTTCTTAGAGCAGAACTGATATATGTCAACAACTATATTTATTTTTTTATTATCGATTAGGGTATTAATCTCGCTTGTAAAACTGATATCTACTTTGTCAGAACACTCTAATAATTGTTGTGTTAACTTTTCATGCGAACTAGGATCATCTTCTTTAGCTATCTGTTCTAAGTCCTTTTTTAAAATACTCTTGATTATCTCTTTAGCCTTTTTTGACAGCAAAGATTCTTGGTTTGCAGCGATCAATAGATAATCTATTTCTTGCCAATGCCTATCAAAGACTTTAAAATCTGTTAACTTGTCAATCCCTACTAAGAGCGATTCAAACATCTTTTGGTCAATCTTAATGTACCCACACAAACAAATTAATTGCCAGAAAAGATTCTTAGAATAGATCCTGTTTCCCTGTTTATTGTCGGTTACTAAATTTGGAATTATCCTGTACAAGTACTTTCTAGCTTCTTCATCGATTTTAATTGAGGTTCTGTATAAAAACGTGTGTAAATTAACTAAGGGACTTAAGGCTTCTTCCGAG
>NZ_JAOQBX010000019.1:0-32480 GCF_044902225.1 Lactobacillus sp. 23-2
CCGACCCCTTCATTACTAGTGAAGTGCTCTGCCAACTGAGCTAAGTCAGCAACTCTTGTGCCTTAGCACAGTTATTAATTTAACCATTAATTGCAGACTTTTGCAAGTCTTTTTGGCAATTTTTTTATTTTTTCGGCTTATTTGCGCCGAAAGAACTAAAATCAGCAAGGAGGAAAAATATGGAAAAATTTACCGGCATACCTGTCAGCTTTCAACTGGTCTGGCTTCTGCGGATCCTGCTGTCCGCCTTTTGCGGCGGTCTGATTGGCTTTGAGCGGGCAACCCAGAGAAAGAGCGCGGGCCTGCATACTCACGTCGTGGTAGCCATTGCCTCCACCCTGTTTTCTATCGTCTCCAAGTACGGGTTCTACGACATGCTCACTTTCAGCAACGTTTCTTACGATCCATCGCGAATCGCCTCTTTGACGGTCACGGGAATTTCCTTTATCGGTGCTGGGACCATCCTAGTCCATAAAGAGCAGATTTCCGGATTGACGACCGCCGCGGGACTCTGGGCCACTTCAGCCATCGGAATCGCGATTGGGGTCGGCCTTTACTGGGTTGGAATCGTGGCTGCTGTCCTGCTCCTGCTCGTGCAGCGCTTTTTGCGGGAAGAAACGGTCCTCAACCTGCTCCGCAAGGTCAGCATCAGTCTCTTGATCGAAGCCAGCAACACGCCCCATATCCTGGAAACCATTCAAAGCGAACTGGAGAAGAACGAGGTTCACCAGCTCAGCATCAAGATCATCAGCGTCTCTGACGACCATGTCCTTTTCAGCTGCGATGGCGAAATCGCCAGCCGGATCGATGAAAACCAGATCATCATGAACCTGCGCAAATACCCGGATATCAAGCGCATCACTTACTCGCCCGGCAGCAAGTAGCCCTCACGTGAAAGAAACTGACAGAGTGCTAAAAAGCCTTCCCCGCCCCGCTTTTTGGACAATAATGTACAATGTTAGCTAAGGAGGTTTTTGTGATGGCAACAACATTAGACTATCTGCGCTGGCGCGGGGATCTGACCTTCAGTGAACGGCGCTTCAACAGCCTGGACGCGTCCCTTTTTGCATCCCTGGCCTACCTGGCCTTTGACCCCAGCGTCGCCGGCCACTCTTTAAAAGAAGTCTGTGAGGCACTCTACCGCCAGCACGACCCCAAGCAGTCATTTGATCCCAAAGAGAAGACCGAGCTCCTGCTGCTGCCGCGCTCGCCCCGCTATGCTGGAATCGAGATCCTTGACTGGGTCAACAAGATGGAGGCTGAACCTGAGCCCATGCAGTTCAACGCTGGGGCCTTCCGCCTGGATGACTCCACGATCATCGTAGCCTTCCGTGGAACCGACCAGTCCATGATCGGCTGGAACGAAGACATGATCATGAACTACACCCCCGAAATCGAAGGGCAGAAGGTCGCGGCCAAATACCTGGACAAGATCGGCTGGGCCTTCCCTGACGACAAAATTTTTGTCACTGGCCACTCCAAGGGCGGCAATTACGCCCACTACGCCATGGCCTTCGCTGATCCCAGCATCCAGGACCGGATCATCCGCACCTACAGCTTCGATGGGCCGGGCTACAGCCAAGAAGTCTATGCCTCGCCAGGCTTTCAGCGAACTATGGACAAGATGAAGACCTACATCCCTGAAAGTTCCATCATTGGCACCATGCTGGACCACACCGAGCGCGTCCTGGTCGTCAAGTGCACCATGCCGGCGGCCAACCAGCATGATCCCCGGACCTGGAGCGTGGGCCGGGACAGCTACGTGCTGGCCCCGGACGGCCTGACCAAAACGGCCCGGATGATCCGCCACTCCCTGATCCAGTTCAACCACAACATCCCCAACAGCAAGCGGGGACAGATGTGGTCGGCCCTTTTTGACGCCTTTGGCAGCCTGGACATTACCAAGATTGACCAGATCACCGGACTTACGGGGACTTACCGCTTTGGCCGCGCCTACCTGGCCATGGATCCGGAAATGCGGGCCATCTTCCGCCAAATCTTCAACAGCATCATTGAAACGGCCCGGCAGAGCTTCACCCTCCCCTTTGCCAAGCCGGCTGAAGACCCCTTGGAAAAAGTCAAGCACTTCAACGACTCCCGTCAGGGCCCCATCTTTTTTGAGGCTTACGACCTGTCCCAAGACTAATGCCCTACGACACTTATCTAACTTAGATGAGTGTTTTTTCTTATTTTTTGAACCGATCTCCAAAAAAACGGCCCACTCAAGCAAACGCCAGCCGGCGGAGCTTTTTATTCTAGTGGCAGCTGGTACTTGGCCCGGGCCTTACGGACCTTCTTCCAGTGATAGAGGTTTTCATCCGCGGAATTGATGATCCGCGTCAGGCGGGCGCCATCATCCACGTAAGCATAAGCCTTCCCGTAAGAAAGCGTGACGTGGTCCGCGATCCCGTCCAGCGGCTGGGCCGCGATTGCCAGGCGCAGGTCTTCCATCCGCTTGGAAAAAGCAGGAGGGGCCAGCTTGGTCATGACGATAAACTCATCCCCGCCATAGCGGTAAGACTGCCCGTCAAAAAAGCGGCGCAGGGTGGCCCCCGTGAGCTGGATCACCTTGTCTCCGGCCACGTGCCCGTGAGTGTCGTTGAAACGCTTGAAATCGTCGATGTCCATGATGGCCAGGCAGATATCCTCCCCCTGCAGCTTGTCAAAGTCCCGCAGCAGGCTGTAGCGGTTCTTCAGGCCAGACAGCTCGTCATAAAGCGAGATCTTCCGCAGCATGTCGTAGCTCTCCGCGTCCAGAATCGTGGCAAAAGCCGTCAGACAGAGGGCCAGGACGAAGGTGTCGATCCGGGTCGCGAAGCGGTAGTCAATATAGTTGGCCAAAAGCAAAAACAGCCCCAGTACCACGACCGCCGCGTAGCGGTTCTGGAAGTCATCCTGGTGGATGGTCGCGGTCACGATGATCATGACCACGTAGACCGCCGCGTACAAGAGGCCGATCCAGCTCCAGGGGCCGCTGACGTACTCACTGCGGCTGGAGATCACGTAGACGTGGTCGCGCAAAGGCGGCACCAGCAAGAAGGCGACAAAGGCCAGCAGCGGAATGGCACAGGCCAGGGCCAACTTCTTATCCACCTGCCGGCTGGTCAGGCGCAAGAAGAACAAAAAGACGAAGAAGACGGCCACGGCTTGGGCAATGCTGGCCAGCAGGTTGGCAAGCACGACCAGTCTATACTCGTCAACCCGCCCGTCCACGCGCAGAAACACAGAGTAGGCCCGGCAGACCGCATAAACGCACACTGCTGCCTCAGCATGCATTAAGGCCTGCGTTGAGGGCCGCTTGTCTTTGATGTAGATTGTTTGGAAGATCAGCAGCAGCAGCGTCAGCATCCCCGCTGGCACGTCGTACTCCAACAGTATTTCAGGTATCATCGGCTCACTTCTTTGCTTATTGATTTAGCGCTTATTGATGATTGCTTATCTACCTCTTATTTTAATTTTTTCATGAAAAAATTAAAGGACAAACAGCTTCCGCTCCAAACAAAAAGGACCTGCAGCAAAATCTGCAAGTCCTTATCAATTAATTTTCAGGCTGGTCGAGGATGTTGGAGAAGCGGTTGTAAGGCTTGGAGAACATCAGCTTGGTGGAGCCTCTGCGTCCGGAACGGTTCTTCTCGATGATGACTTCGATCTCGACGTTTTCCGGGTCGTCCCCGTCCTTCTTGTCATCGCCGTCGCCGCCATCTTCATCGCGGTAGTAGTCTTCTCTGTACAAAAAGCCGACGATGTCGGCGTCCTGTTCGATTGACCCGGATTCACGCAGGTCAGACAGGATCGGCCGCTTGTCCTGGCGCTGCTCAACCGACCGGGACAGCTGGGACAGGGCAATGACCGGCACGTGCAATTCCTTGGCCATCTTCTTCAATTGCCGCGAGATCGCGGAAACTTCTTGCTGGCGGGATTCGCTTCTTGGCCCTTCAATCAGCTGCAAGTAGTCGATCACGACCAGGCCCAGCTTGCCCTCCTGCTTTTGCAGGTTCAAAGCCTCTGAACGGATCTCGCTGATCTTGATCCCAGGCGTGTCGTCAATAAACAACGGCGCCTTGCTCAAGCCGCCGGCCGCCAGCTCCAGGCGCGACCAGTCCTCACTGTCCAGATTCCCGGTCCGCAGGTGCTGGGAGTCAATCAGCCCCGTTGAGGCGATCAAGCGCTGCACCAATTGCTCGCCTGACATTTCCAGCGAGAAGACGGCGACCGGCTGGCGCCCTTCCAAGGCCACGTTCTTGGCAATGTTCATCGCGAACGAAGTCTTACCAACCCCAGGCCGGGCAGCCAGGATGATCAATTCATCTTCGTGCAGGCCCGTCGTCATCTCATCCAGCCCCTTGAAGCCCGTCCTAAGCCCGGTAACGGTATCGTGGTTCTTGGCGTTCTCGGTGATCTGACGGACCGCCTCTTTAACCAGTTTCTCGATGTCATGGAAGCCATTACTGCTCCGCTGGTTGGAGACGTTCATGATCTCGCTTTCGGCGTCAGACAGGATGTCTTCTACCGGATCCGCCCCCTGGACGGCATTGGTGATGATCTTCTGGCTGGCATTGATCAGATTGCGCAGGACTGACTTCTGATGGACCAGCTTGGCGTAGTCCTTGACGTGGTAAGAGGTCGGCGTGGCCCCCAGCAGGTCGGTAATGTAGGAAATATCCCCAATCTCATCCAGCTGCCCCCGCCGCTCCAGTTCCGCCTGGATGGTTACCGGGTCAATGGACTGGCCCTCGTCAGCCAATTTGAGCATGGCCGAATAGATGATCCGGTTGGCGTGGTCATAGAAGTCGGTGGCTTCCAGCACCGCGCTGACGTCGTTGATCGCTTCCGGATCGATAAAGATTGCCCCCAGGACGGCCTTTTCAGCGGCAGCGTCATGCGGGACTTGTTGTGCAAGCAGGTTATCCATGAGTCTCCATCACATCTTCCAAATCATTAACAAAAATCCGCTCTGGCCCGGCCTTTTCCGGCTTATTCTTCAGTAATGTGCACCCGCACCTTGGATTCAACGCCCTTGAAGAGCTTGACTGGCACGTTGGTGTAGCCCAGGGCCTTGATTGGCTCTGGCAGGTTCAGCTTGCGCTTGTCAAGCTTGATGCCAAACTGCTGGTCCAGAGCTGCCACGATCTTCTTGCCGGAAACTGAGCCGAACAGGCGGGCATCCGCGCCGGCCTTGGACTTCAGTTCAACGACCGTTCCGTCTGCTTCCAGCTTGGCCTTGATGGCTTCGGCTTCAGCCTTTTGAGCCTCGTATTCAGCCTTTTCGTTGGCTTCCACCCGCTTCAGGGTGTTCAGGTTGCCCTTGTTGGCTTCCTTGGCCAGGCCGCGCTTGATCAGGAAGTTTTGCGCGTAGCCGTCTGGCACGTTCTTGACTTGTCCCCGCTTGCCGCGGCCCTTAACGTCTTGCATAAAAATAACTTTCATGAGTCCTTCTCCTTTGCTTGTCGCTTATCTTTCTAGTATTGCCATTGTTTCCTGCCGGCCTAGCTGTTTTCCTGCAAATACTCGTCGATCGCGGCCAGCAGCTGCTTGCAGGCCTCTTCAACCGACACGTCCTTCAGCTGCGTGGCCGCGTTGGACAAGTGGCCACCGCCGCCCAGCTTCTCCATGATCACCTGGACGTTGATATGACCCATCGACCGGGCGGAAATCCCAATCGTGTCGCCGGCGCGTCTGGTGATGGCAAAAGAAGCCGAGACCCCTTCCAAATCCAGAGCCGTATCGGCCGCCTGGGCCGTCAGGATTGGGTCGATGACCTTGTTTTCCGGCCCCTGCATGACCGCCATCTTTGGCCGCAGCATCTGCAGGCTGGCCACCAAGTGGGTTCTGACCAGGAAGCTGTTGATGTCTTCCTTTAACAGCTCGGACACGGTTGCCGAATTGGCTCCAATAGAGCGCAGGTAGCTGGCCGCGTCAAAAGTTCTGGTCCCGGTCCGCAGGGAGAACTCCTTGGAGTCGACCGTGATCCCGGCCAGCATGGCCGTAGCTTCCAGATTGGTCAAGACCCGGTTGCCGTCTGCCGGCTGCTGGTATTCAACCATTTCAGTCACCAGTTCGCTGGCTGATGAGGCATAAGGCTCAACATAGGTCAGCATTGGGTTCTCTGGGAATTCCTCCCCCCGCCGGTGGTGGTCGATGACCACGATCCGGTTCTTCAAACGGTCGTAAAGCGGCTGGTCGTAGGTAATGGAGTACTTGGAGTGGTCCACCATGACCAGCAGCGAGTTGTCAGTTGCTTCCAGATTGGCCTCTTCCGGATCGATAAACAGGTCCAGGTCCGGGCTGGCTGCCTGCATCTTCTTGACCAGGCGGTCAACGTCGTAGTTGCAGTGGGCGGTATCCAGCAAAAAGCGGGCCTTGACCCCATGCAGGCGGGCAATCTTGACGACCCCGATCCCGCTGCCGACAGAGTCCATATCAGGCCGCTGGTGCCCTTGAACGAAGACTTGGTCAGCATCCTTAAAGAGCTCACTGAGGGCCTGAGAGACCATTCTAGCCCGGACGCGGGTCCGTTTCTCCATGGGATTGGACTTTCCGCCATAGAATCTGGCCATCTGGCCCAATTCCCGGAGGACGACCTGGTCGCCCCCCCGCCCCAAGGCCAGGTCCAGGTTGGCCTGGGCCTGGTTGGCAATCTTGCGCAGAGAGTCGCCCCCATAGGCGATCCCGACGGACAAGGTCAGGGGCGTGTTGTTGCGGCTAGTTTCCAGACGGATCTTGTCCAAGACCGAGAACTTGTCGTCTTCCATGGCCTCCAGGTCATGCAGGTGGGTCAAGAGCAGGAAGTGGTCCTCATCGATCCGCTTGAGGTAGGCCCTGAACTTCTTGGCGTAGTCGTTCAAGGTCGTCTGCAGATAGGTGCTGGTTCTGGCCAGCTCCTGGTCATGCATGCGCTCGCTCAATTCATCGTAGTTGTCAATGAAGATCTGCCCGATGGCCAGGCGCTCGGCCTTGTACTTGTCGGCAATGTCCGCGTAGCGGGTGATGTCCAGCAGGTAGATGACCCCAATGCTGTCCTGGACCACCATTTCAAACTGGTGGCCATCCCACTTGACGACCTTGCTTTCCGAAGTCTTGGCGTTCAAGGCATCTTCCAAAAGCTGCCCCAGGCTCTCATCGACCTCTCCGATGGTCTGGCCGATGACGTCCTTTTCGCCCAAGTAGAGCTGCAGGTAGGGGTTGACCCATTGGATCCGGCGCGATTCGTCATAGAGCAGAATCCCCAGCGGCATCTTGATCATGGCTTCCTGCTCCCCCCGCTTGATCCGGTAGGACAGGTTGGCCGCGTAGTTGTTGGTGTTCTTTGCCAGAATGTAAATGCCGAAAACGACCCAGAACAGGGAGAAGACAAAGATCAGCAGCAGTGCCACCCCAAAGATCCGGTTGATAAAGAAGGCAAAAAAAGTGCTGAGCAGTTCCAAGACGATGATGGCGATGACCGCCACCGTCAGTCTGCTGTCCCGCACAAACTCTGGCAATTCAAGTTTGCGTAAAAATTGCTTCATAAAATTCTTCCACGTTAAAAAGTAGATTAAACTATTTTCTATTATAACCTACCAGGAGGGAAAACAAAAAGGACCAAGCATTCTCTTGGAATGCTTGGTCCTCTTCTTACGTATTGTGATCCGCACGTCAGAAGACTTAGTCTTCAGCTACGAATGGCAGGAGACCCATGATCCGGGCTCTCTTGATAGCGTTGGCAACCTTGCGTTGGTTCTTAGCGCTAGTACCAGTGACACGACGTGGCAAGATTTTACCTCTTTCTGAGATAAAACGTTTCAACAGATCAACATCCTTGTAGTCTACGTAGTCGATGTGGTTAGCTGCGATGAAGTCAACCTTGCGACGACGACGACCACCTCTTCTTTGTTGAGGCATGTCTTCAGATCCTTTCTTTTCTAGATTTTAGTTAAAATGGAAGATCGTCATTTGAGACGTTGATCGAGCCGTCGGAGTTGTCAAACGGGTTGGCGTTTGACCCGGCGTTCCCGAAGTCGTCCTTCTTATTATCTTCATTCAGGCTTGAGCCGTTGCCAGCGCTTGGAGCGCTGCCTTGGCTGCTGCCAAAGGCGTTGTTGTTATTGCCGCCAAAGCCTGAGCCGTAGTTGCCGGCACCATAGGCACCGTCGCCTTGGCCATAGCTGTTACCGCCAAAACCGCCTTGTTGCTGACGGGCTTCACGCTCACGGCGTGATTCCAGCAGGGAGAAGTTGTCAACGACGACTTCCGTTACATAAACCCGCTGCCCGTCTTTGTTATCGTAGCTTCTGGTTTGGATGCGGCCTTGGATGCCGACCAAGCTGCCCTTGCTGGTGAAGTTGCAGAAGTTCTCTGCTGACTTGCGCCAGATGACACAGTTGATAAAGTCCGCGTCTCTTTGCCCATTGGCATTTGAGAATTGCCGGTCTACGGCAAGAGTGAACGTAGCAACCGAGATGCCGCTCCCAGTGGTACGTAATTCAGGATCACGTGTTAAACGGCCAACAAGTACAACGCTATTAATCATACTCATTTCCTCCTATCCTTTATTACGGAAAACTACAATTTATTTCTTGGTGGACTACTTGTCCAGCTTAACAGTCATTGAACGCAGAACTGAGTCGTCGATCTTGCTCAAACGGGCAAATTCGTTGACAGCAGCAGCGTCGTTGGCAGTAAAGGTCATGATGTAGTAACTACCTTCACGATACTTTTCGATTTCGTATGCGAAACGACGCTTGCCCCAGTCCTTAGCTTCAACCATTTCACCACCATTGTCAGCGATCACCTTAGTGTACTTGTCAATAATGGCCTTCTTTGCTTCTTCATCAACGTCTGGCTTGATGATGTAAGTAATTTCGTACTTGGTTGACATAAGACTATTGCACCTCCTTTTGGACTAAATGGTTCTTGGCTAAAATCAAGAACAAGGAGTAATTGGTTCTAATTACTCGCAATGACTAATTCTAGCACAAATAACAAAAAATTACCAAACATTTTTCCACGTGATCCGGAACTTTTTTCGTTCCATAAACTATTACACGGAAAAGTCTGGTAATTTTTTGGCTTGGAGCAAAAAGTTATTATTTTAGCTTTTAGCCCCTTATTCTTAATTTTCTTAAGTCTTATTCTTCCTCAGCCGCTTTTTCAGCCGCGTCCTCAGCTGGCACCACGGCCAGGCTGGCAACTTTGGCCTTGTCGGCTACCTTGATCAGGCGCACGCCCATGGTGGACCGGCTGGTTTGGGAGACGTCTTCGACCTTGAAGCGGATCATGATCCCATCAGTGGTGATCAGCATGATGTCGCTCTTGCCGTCAACGACCGCGACCCCGGCCAGCGGGCCGTTCTTTTCGCCAATCTTGGCCGTTTGGATCCCCTTGCCGCCGCGGCCCTTGACTGGGTACTCGCTGGCAGCGGTCCGCTTGCCGTAGCCCTTCTCAGAGATGGTCAGGACTTCATCGCCTTCATTCAAGACTCCGGAGCCGACCACGTAGTCGCCTTCGCGCAGGTTGATCCCGCGCACGCCGGCCGCGCTTCTCCCCATGGCCCGGACGTCTTCTTCCTTGAAGGTCACGGCGTAGCCCAGGTGGGTGGCAATCAGGATCTTCTGCTTGCCGTCAGTGGTCAGGACGTTGGACAGCTCATCCCCGTCCTTGAGGGTCAAGGCGATCAGCCCGTTGTTTCTGATGTTTTCAAACTCGCTGATCTTGGTCCGCTTGACCGTCCCCAGCTTGGTGATGAAGAAGGCGTATTCGTCCTCATGTCCTTGCGCCACGCTGACCATGGTCTGGATGTGCTCGCCCTTGTCGAGCTGGAGCAGGTTGACGACCGGCAGGCCCTTGGCCGTTCTCCCGTATTCCGGGATCTCGTAGGCCTTCTTCATGTAGACCTTGCCCTTGTTGGTGTAGAAGAAGAGGTAGTCGTGGGTGCTTGCGTAGAGCAGGTGCTCAATGAAGTCGCCCTTCTGGACGCCCATCCCCTTGATCCCCTTGCCGCCACGGTTTTGGGTCTTGAAGTCGTCAGCCAGCATCCGCTTGACGTA
Organism: Lactobacillus sp. 23-2; assembly: GCF_044902225.1. Classification (NCBI taxonomy): domain Bacteria; kingdom Bacillati; phylum Bacillota; class Bacilli; order Lactobacillales; family Lactobacillaceae; genus Lactobacillus; species Lactobacillus sp. 23-2. The sequence goes on from NZ_JAOQBX010000019.1 coordinate 10,026, forward strand.
GCCTTGGTGGGTCAAAGTCAGCAGGACCTTCTGCTCTTCGATCAGGTCCTCGTCTTCGATCGTCACGACCTCGCTGGCCGTGATCTGGGTCCGGCGCTTGTCGCCGAAGCGCTTCTGGATGTCCAGCAGCTCATCGTAGATGATCTGGTCGATTCTTTCCGGCTTGGACAGGATGTCCTTGTAGTCGGCAATCTTGACCAGCAGCTCTTGGTATTCGCCTTCAACCTTGTCGCGCTCCAAGCCGGTCAGGCGAACCAGCCGCATGTCCAGGATAGCCTGAGCCTGGCGGTCGTCCAGGTTGAAGCGACTGATCAGGCCGGCCTTGGCGATGTCGCTGGACTCGGAATTGCGGATCAGGGTCACGATCTCGTCAATGTGGTCCAGGGCAATCCGCAGCCCTTCCAGGATGTGGGCCCGGGCTTGGGCCTTTTCCAGGTCGAACTTGGTCCGGCGGGTGATGACGTCTTCCTGGTGGTCCAGGTAGTACTGGAGCATCTGCTTCAAGGTCAGGAATTTCGGAGTCCCGTTGACGATCGCCACCATGTTGATGGCGAAGTTGGACTGCATCGGGGTTTCCTTGAAGAGGTTGTTCAAGACCACGCTGGCGCTGGCATCCCGGCGGATGTCGATCGTGATCTGCATCCCGCTCTGGTCGGATTCATCGCGCACCCCGGTAATCCCGTCGATCACCTTTTCCCGGGCCAGCTCAGCAATCTTTTGCACCAGCTCGGCCTTGTTGACCAGGAAAGGAATTTCGGAAACGATGATCCGCTCGCGGCCGCTCTTTTCGGTCTCGATCTCGGTCTTGGCCCGGACCACGATGTTCCCCTTGCCGCTTTCATAGGCCCGGAGCACCCCGCTTCTGCCCATTAAGATCCCGCCAGTTGGGAAGTCAGGGCCTGGAATGGCCTTCATCAGTTCCTTGGTGGTCACGTCCGGGTTCTTCATCAGCATGTGGATGCCGGAGATGACCTCAGACAGGTTGTGCGGCGGAATGTTGGTGGTCATCCCGACCGCGATCCCGCTGGACCCGTTGACCAAAAGGTTCGGGATTCTGGCTGGCAGGACGACTGGCTCGTTTTCCGTGTCGTCGTAGTTTCTCTGCCAGTCGATGGTGTTCTTGTTGATGTCGCGCAGCATTTCCACGGCAATCTTGCTCATGCGGGCTTCCGTGTAACGCATGGCGGCTGGCCGGTCGCCGTCGACGGAACCGAAGTTCCCGTGCCCGTCGACCAGCATGTAGCGGTAGGCGAAGTCCTGGGCCATGTGGGCCATGGCCAGGTAGATTGAGGAGTCGCCGTGCGGGTGGTACTTACCCATGACGTCCCCGACGATTCTGGCACTCTTCTTGTAAGGCTTATCAGGCGTGACGCCCAATTCGTTCATCCCGTAAAGGATCCGGCGCTGGACTGGCTTCAAGCCGTCGCGCACGTCGGGAAGCGCCCGGGCGACAATAACCGACATGGCGTAGTCCAAGAAGGAGCTGCGCATAGTCTTCGTCAGATCAACATTGCGAATCCGGCGGTCTTGTCCTTGATTCTCGTTATCCATCTAATCCTCCCTTAAGCATCCAGGTTTTCAACGTATTTGGCGTTGCTTTCGATAAACTTCCGCCGCGGGCCAACCTCGTTGCCCATCAGCATTTCAAAGACCTCATCCGCGTCAGCGGCGTATTGCGGGTCTACCCGGTCCAAGCGGCGGTTTTCCGGGTTCATGGTCGTTTCCCACAATTGCTCAGGGTCCATTTCACCCAGCCCCTTGTAGCGCTGGACGATTGGCTTCGGGCTTGGCTGCAGGGTCCCCAGGTAGTCGTGCAGCTCCTCGTCGGTGTCCAGGTACTTGACCAGCTTGCCCTGGCGGACTTGGTACAGAGGCGGACGGGCGATGTAGACGTAGCCCTTATCGATCATTGGCCGCATGTATCTGTAGAACAGGGTCAAAAGCAAGGTTCTGATGTGGGCCCCGTCGACGTCGGCGTCAGTCATGATGATCAGCTTGTGGTAACGAGCCTTGGAGACGTCGAAGTCAGCCCCAAAGCCAGTGCCCAGAGCCGTAAACAGGGTTCTGATTTCCTGGTTGGCCAGGATCCGGTCCATTGAGGCCTTTTCCACGTTCAGGATCTTCCCGCGGATTGGCAGAATCGCCTGGGTCAAGCGGCTGCGCCCTTGCTTGGCGCTGCCGCCGGCGGAGTCCCCTTCGACGATGAAGAGCTCGGAGATCTTCGGGTCGTTTGAGGTGTTGTCAGCCAATTTCCCTGGCAGGTTGGCGATTTCCAAGCCGGACTTCTTCCGGGTCACTTCGCGGGCGCGCTTGGCAGCCACGCGGGCCCGTTCAGCCAATTGCCCCTTTTCCACGATCTTGCGGGCCACTTGCGGGTTTTCCATCAGGAAAGTGGAGAAGGTTTCCGAGAAGGCCCGGTCAACGGCCGTTCTGGCATCAGAGTTGCCCAGCTTGGTCTTGGTCTGCCCTTCAAACTGCGGGTTCGGGTGCTTGACGGAGACGACCGCGGTCATCCCTTCGCGGATGTCTTCCCCGGACAGGTTGTCATCCTTGTCCTTCAGGATCTTGGCCTTGTGGGCGTAGTCGTTGACGACGCGGGTCAAAGCCGTCTTAAACCCAGCCTCGTGCATCCCCCCTTCATAGGTGTGGATGTTGTTGGCAAAAGTCATCAGCGTGGTCTTGTAGCCAGTGGTGTACTGGAGGGACACTTCCACGTCGATGCCTTCATACTTGCCTTCCACGTAGATTGGGTCGTCAAACAGCACTTCCTGGTCTCGGTCGAGGAAGGAGACGTACTCTCTGATCCCGCCCTCGAAGTGGTAGACGTCGGTTTCGGCCGTGTCCTTGCGCTTGTCGGTGAAGGTCAATTTCAGGCCCTTGTTCAGGAAGGCCAGCTCGCGAATCCGGTTTTTCAGGATCTTGTCGTCAAAAACCGTGGTTTCGGTAAAGATGTCCGGGTCTGGCCAGAAGCTGACGATGGTCCCGTGCTCAGTCAGCGGCACTTCGCCGATTTGGTGAAGCTCCTCGGTGACGCGGCCATGGTCAAAAGCAATGAAGTACTTCTTGCCGTCCCGCATGACGGTGACGTTCAGCTTGGTCGACAGGGCGTTGACGACTGAGGCCCCCACCCCGTGCAGACCGCCGGAAACCTTGTAGCCGCCACCGCCGAACTTGCCGCCGGCGTGCAGGACCGTGTAGACCGTTTCTACGGCTGGACGGCCAGTCTTCTTTTCGATGTCGACCGGAATCCCGCGCCCATCGTCTTGCACGGTCACGCTGTTGTCAGGGTTGACCGTGACTTCGATCTTGGTGGCAAAGCCGGCCAGGCATTCGTCGATCCCGTTGTCGATGATTTCCCAGACCAAATGGTGCAGGCCTTGGGAGCTGGTAGAGCCGATGTACATGCCGGGACGCTTGCGGACGGCTTCCAGGCCACCGAGCACTTGAATCTGGCTGGCATTGTACTTGTCGGCTTCTTTTTCGAATTTTTCTGCTTTTGCTTTGGCTAATTTGCTATTTTCGTCTGCCATTTACCCTTCCTCTTTTTCTTTAATCTGTCCGGATTGAATGTAGTAGATCTTAGGCTGGTCGGCTATTTCCCGGGAAATACCCGCCAGATCCGTCGTCGTGATAAAAGTCTGCGTCTGGCCCTGGATAAAGGTCAGCAGAGCCCCCTGCCGCAGGTGGTCCAGTTCGCTCATCACGTCATCCAGGAGCAGGATCGGACTTTCATTGGTCAGCTGCTTGATCAAGCTGATTTCCGCCAGTTTCAAGCTCAGGGCAATCGTCCGCTGCTGTCCCTGGGAGGCATACAGGTGGGCGTTCTTGCCCCCCAGCTGGAACTCGATGTCGTCGCGGTGGGGGCCCAGCTGGGTCGTGGCCCGCCGCAGCTCATCGGCTCTGACCTGAGCCAGGCGCTGGCTGATCTTCTCCTGGATCTGCCTGGGCGCGTCCGCCTCGCTGATCTCCTTGACTGAAGGCCGGTAGATCACCCGCAGGTCTTCTCTTCCCAGGCTGATTGCCTGGTAGGCCTTGGCCGCGTAGCGGCTTAAGTCCGCCAGGTACTTGTAGCGGCGGGCAATGACCTCGCTGGCGGCTTGGGCCAGCTGGTCGGACAAAACGTCCAAAAGGACCTGGTCCTTCGCCCCGCCCTTGGCCAGCTGCTTCAAGTAGTTGTTCCGCTGCTGGAGGACCTGCCGGTACTTGCCCGCGTAGTAGAGATACTCCGGACTGACCTGGCCGAATTCCAGGTCCATGAAGCGCCGGCGGATGCCAGGCGCCCCCTTGACCAGGTCCAGGTCTTCCGGGGAGAACAGGATCGCGTTCAGGTGGCCAACGTACTTGGACAGGCGGCCCTGCTCGATCCGGTTGACCCAGGCCAGCTTGCCCTTCTTGCTGATGACCAGGCGCAGGTCCAGCTCGACCTGGCTCTTGTGAACACGGCCTTCAAGACTGGCAAAGTCAGCCCCGAAGCCGATCAGCTCCTTGTCGTTGCTGGTGCGGTGCGAGCGCGTCAACGCCAAGAAGTAGATGGCTTCCAGCAGGTTCGTCTTGCCTTGGGCATTTTCGCCCAAAAAAAGATTGACCTTGGGGTCAAAGTCGAGCTCCAGCGGCGCCAGGTTGCGAAAGCCTGCCGCCTTAAAGTGACTCAGGTACATTAAAGCCCCTTGGTCAGTTCATAGCTTTCCCCGGCAACTTCCAGCTTGTCGCCAGGATAAAGCTTCTTGCCGCGGCGGTCTTCCACTTCCCCATTCAAGAGGACTGGATTTTCTTTCAAGTACCACTTGGCCTGGCCGCCGGAGGAAACCACGTTTTCGTCTTTCAATAATTGACCCAAAGTGATGTACTCACCGTTGATCGCTAAAGTTTTGATAAGCGTCACCTTCCACCCTGAAAAAATAAACCTTCGTTAAAACACTAATAATCCACTTATAATTATAGCCTTTTTCGGGCTAAAACTCAATCAAGACAGCCCTTTTTAGGCCCTCTGAGCGATTTTAGCCCTAACTAGTATTGGAGTACTCAACCGCCTTACAAACATTCAGAAGTGAAAAAAAGCCCCCTTTCGCCGAAAGAGGACAAAAAAAGCCGTCCAACGGACAGCTTTTCGTGATTATTAGAAAGTTCTGATTGGCGTGATCAGCTGCACGAATTCGACCCCTTCCTTGGCCGGAACGACCGTGAATGGACGCAAAGGCTCAGTGAAGTTGATCTTGACGGCATCAGCCACGCTTCTGGCGGCCCGCAGGGCAGCCTGCATGTAGTCCGGGTTGAAAGAAATGCTCAAGTCGCGGCCATCCAGGTTGGCAAAGCCGACCTTTTCTTCCACTTTGCCGATTTCCGGTGAATTGCCCGAAACGGTAACTTGGCCGTTAGCCACGTCCAGCTTCATCTGCACGGCATTGTTCCGGTTGGCGTGGGTCACCAGGCTGGCCCGGCTCAAGGTGCTGGATAGGTCGGCAATGTCGAATTGGACATGGGTCGTTGAGGAAGCTGGCAGCAGGCGGTCAACGTCTGGGTAGACCCCTTCCAAAAGCCGGGTATAGAAGTTCAAGCTGTCAATCTTGAACATGACCTGGCTGTCGCCCAGGAAGATCTTCAGTTCTGGATCGGATTCGCCAATGATTTGGGCCAGATCCTGCAAATTCTTCCCTGGCAGGATCATGGACACTTCGCTGGCTGGACCGTCTTCCGTCGCCATGGTTCTTTGCGACAGACGGTGAGAGTCGGTGGCCACGGCCTTGATGTGGTCCTGGGCAAAGGTGAAGTTGACCCCAGTCAGCGCTGGCCGGCTGTCTTGGGTGGAAACCGCGAAGACGGTGGCGTTGATCAGGTCCTGCAGGGTCTTGCCGCGAACCGAGAATGAGGCTTCATCGCTGATTTCCGGCAGGCGCGGGTAGCTGCTGGCGTCCAAGCCGTTGATCGTGTAGTCGGCATCCCCGGAGACGATTTGAATCTGCAGCCCTTCTTTGACCTCAAAGTCAAAAGTGGTGTTTGGCAGCTTCTTGACGATTTCAGAGAAGAAGTGGGCGTTGACGACGACTGAACCAGCTGAGAAGAAGATCAGGTCGGCATTTTTTTCGCCTTCGCTGGTCTTGGTTGGAATAGCGGCTTCAATAGAGATGTCCGTGTCGCTCCCAGTCAGCAGCAACCGGTTTTCGTCAAGGTCCAGCTTGATCCCGGTCAAAATTGGAATTGAAGCCCGTGATGAGACAGCCTTGAGGACGTCATTTAATTTGTTTATGAACAAGCTGCGATCTACAGTAAATTTCATTTTTCCTCCTCGATGCTTGCATGCTCTTTTATTATTATTCTATTAAATATATGTAGTATTAGTAGTAGGGCCTGTGGGTACTGTTGAAAAGTGACCCCAAGCCGCGGAAATACGGGATTCGGCCTGTTGCTAACCTGTGGACAACTTAAGAACTTTTCCACATGTTATTAACGGACCTCTTTTGGCCTAGCGCTCCAGCATCTGGCGCAGGTCGGAGACGGCAGATTTAATTTCCGTATCGGTCTTCATCTGCCGGGCGATCTTGTCGCAGGCGTGCATGACAGTGGTATGGTCCTTGCCCCCGAATTCCTGGCCGATCTTGGGCAGGCTGGCGTCGGTCAGCTCCCGGGACAGGTACATGGCGACCTGGCGGGGGATCACGATGTTGCGGACCCGCTTCTTGCCCTTCATCTCGGCCACTGAGGTCTGGAAGTAGTTGGCAACCACTTCCTGGATCTTGGAGATCTGCAGGCCCCGGCTCTTCTGGACCAGCTTCAAGTCAGCCAGAGCCGACCGGGCCAAGCCGATGTTGATGTCCTGCTTCTGGATCGTGGACTGGGCCTGAACTTTGACCAAGGCCCCCTCCAGTTCCCGGATGTTGGTATCGACCTGGGAAGCAATGTAGTCCAGGGTGGATTCATCGACTTCCAGGCCCTCGGATTCAGCCTTCTTGCGCAGGATGGCGATCCGCGTCTCCAGGTCCGGCGGCGTGATCTCGACCTGCAGGCCCCAGGCAAAGCGGGAAACCAGGCGCTCTGACAGGTCCGGAATCTCGGTTGGCAGGCGGTCGCTGGTCATGACGATCTGCTTCTGGTTGTTGTAGAGGGTCTCGAAGGTGTGGAAGAATTCTTCCTGGATCCCTTCCTTCTTGGCGAAGAACTGGATGTCATCCACCAAGAGCAGGTCGGCAGTCCGGTACTTTTCGCGGAACTGCTCCTGGGTCTTGTTCTTGATGGAGTTGATGAAGTCGTTGACGAAGGTTTCGCTTTGAATGTAGACGACTTTGGCGTTTGGCCGCTCTTCCAGCATCTGGTGGCCGATGGCCTGCATCAGGTGGGTCTTGCCCAGTCCGACGCCCCCGAAGATGAACAAGGGGTTGTAGAAGGTGCCGGGACTGTCGGCTACGGCCAAGGCCGCGCCGGCCGCCAGCTTGTTGCCCTCACCCTGGATGAAGTTGTCAAAAGTGTACTTCTCATTCAGGTGCAGGTCCCTGTTGAAACCGGCACTGACTGGCTCCGGTCCGGTGGTCCGGACGGGCTGGCTCTCCTTCTTCTGGGGTTCAACCATCCGCTCGCTGCGCTTTTCGCCTCCCTGCTGGACGACAAAAACCGGGTACACGTCGATGCCGGCGTAGGCATAGGCCGATTGAATCAGATTAGCGGAGATGTTTTGCTCCCAATACCCCTTTGCCACGGGAGTTTGGACGGAGATTACCAATTCACGCGTCCCCTTGTTGAAGGAAACGGGCTTAGTGTTTTTGAACCAAGCGTTATAGGAGACCTCGTTGAATTGCGAGCGCATTTCAGCGTTAAAGGTCTCCCAGAATTTATTTAAATCGAACAAAAAACATTCCTCCAAAAAATTTTTAGCAAAATTATTTTAGCATTTAACCCAACGGTTTTCCACAGGTGGAAGAAAGAAATCCAGAATCCACAGCCTGTGCAAAAGACTGGCAGCTAGCCCTGTGATTCATGGTGATAATTTTATCAAAAATGGCAAAATGTGGATTACGCTTGTGGATATCTTTTCTTAGAGCCCCAATGAACGAGCCGGAACTGACCAGAATGTTTCCACAGGCTGTTCAAAAAGATTTTAACACCCTGTGGCTTGTGGATAAAGCTGCAGACAAGCCTGTTGATGACCGCGAAAAAATTTTTTATCCCCGGCTGCTTCGTCCACAAGGCGGGGATTTTTTTCCAGCCTTCTTAAGGAAAAAAGGGCGGGAATTTGCAAATAAGGCTTGGTTTTTCTTTTGCTTCGTGATATTCTAGATAAGAAATTGTGCACGTAGCACTAAAAAATGGAGGTGCAAATAAATGTCAACTAAGAGAACTTACCAACCAAAGAAGCGTCACCGTTCACGCGTTCACGGCTTCATGAAGCGTATGGCTACAAGCAACGGCCGTAAGGTATTGGCTAGACGCCGTGCAAAGGGTAGAAAAGTATTATCTGCTTAAGCCACTGAATCCCAGTGGTTTTTTTAATTCGCGAGAGTGTAAAGAGCTTTGAGAAAGTCATATCGAGTTAAATCCGAGCAGGATTTTCAGAACGTCTTTGAAAATGGCACTTCAGTCGCCAACCGGGCCTTCGTGATCTACACGCTGCCGCGGGAGGAGAACCGCCACTTCCGGGTCGGGATCTCTGTCGGTAAAAAGGTCGGCCATACGGCCGTGGCCCGAAACCGTCTCAAGCGCTATATCAGGGCCGTGCTGACCGAATACAAGGCACAGATCGATCCGCGCCTGGATTTTCTGGTCATCACCAGACCCTACGCTCGCGATTTTGACTGGGAAAAGACCCGCAAGAACTTGCTTCACGCGCTGGCTTTGGCCCATGTCATTGAGGAAACGCCGAATAAAGTCGAGGAAAAATAAGTGAAGGACATCTTATCGAAGAAAAGTGTCAAGCGCCTGATGGGCTTGATGGCACTTGTTGCGGTTTTTGCCCTGATTCTGAGTGGCTGCGCTACCCAGACCACCCAGAAGCCCGCGCCGATTTCTCATAATTCGAGCAATTGGTGGGACGCCTGGGTTGTCTACTACCTGTCCCAATTCGTCTTATGGATTGCCAAGGTGTGCGGCGGCAGCTACGGCTGGGCGATCGTCATCTTTACGGTCATCATTCGTGTGATCCTGCTGCCGCTGAATGCCATGCAGATCAACAGCACGAAGAAGATGCAGGACATTCAGCCACAGATCAAGGCCTTGCAGGCCAAGTATCCAGGCAAGGACCTTGAATCAAGAAACCAGCTGAACGAAGAGACGCAGAAGCTTTATAAGGAAGCCGGGGTCAACCCTTACGCGGGCTGCCTCCCGGTCGTGATCCAATTGCCGGTTATGTGGGCTCTGTACCAAGCCATTTGGCGGACGCCAGAGTTGCAGAACGGGAAGTTTCTGTGGATGGACCTGGGCAAGCCAGACCCATACTTCGTTTTGCCAATCTTGGCGGCCTTGTTCACTTTCTTGTCCTCATACATTGCCACCATGTCCATGCCGGATTCATCCCAGTCAATGACGACCAAGCTGATGAGCTACGGAATGGCCATTATGGTCGGTATTTGGGCGATCTACTTCCAATCAGCCATTTCCCTCTACTGGGTAATTTCCAACCTGTTCCAGGTCGGCCAGACGCTGGTTCTGCAGAACCCGTTCAAGTACCGCAAGGAGCAGGAGGCTAAGGCTAACGCGGAGCGTGAACGACAGCGCAAGATGAGAAAAGCCTACAAGCGGATCAACAAGCGCAAATAGCGCGGATAATCGAAAAGTCATCTAAAATTATTTTTAGATAAAGTAGTGAAAGTGCTTTATCCATCATTTCTCATGGTGGAAATTGCACTTTTTTTATACCAAAAAGACGAGGTAGACTTGCGATGGTGCAAAGATTAACGGAATTTGATACAATTGCGGCGATTTCAACCCCGATTGGCGAAGGCGGGATCTCGATCGTCCGCATGTCCGGTGAAGAAGCGGTGACGATTGCCAACCGGGTCTTCAAGGGCAAGAATTTGGAGCAAGTGCCCACCCACACGATCAACTACGGGCACGTCGTGGACCCGGCCAGCGGCCAGGTGATCGATGAGGTCATGGTTTCCGTCATGCGGGCGCCAAAGACCTTCACCAAGGAAGACGTCGTGGAAATCAACTGTCACGGGGGGATCGTGGTCACCAACGACATCCTGCGCCTGCTTCTGGCCAATGGGGCCAGAATGGCCGACCCGGGCGAATTCACCAAGCGGGCCTTTGTCAACGGCCGCATCGACTTAACCCAGGCCGAGAGCGTGATGGATATCATCCGGGCCAAGACCGACAAGGCCCGGGCCGTGGCGGTGCGGCAGCTGGCAGGGGGCTTACTGGAAGAGATCCGGGCTATCCGCCAGCAAATCCTGGACGTGCTGGCCAACGTGGAAGTCAACATCGACTACCCAGAGTACGATGAAGAGCAGGTGACCGCTGAAAAAATGCGGGCCTGCTCTGAAAAGGCGACCGCGGAGATCGACCGCCTGCTCCAGACTGCCCAAGAGGGGCAGATCCTCAGAAACGGCCTGGCCACGGCGATTGTGGGCCGGCCCAACGTCGGCAAGTCCTCGCTGCTGAACTACCTGACCCAAAGCGACAAGGCCATCGTCACCGACGTGGCGGGGACTACCCGGGACACGCTGGAAGAATACGTGTCCGTCAGAGGGGTGCCCTTGAAACTGATCGACACGGCTGGGATTCACCACACGGAAGACACGGTGGAAAAGATCGGGGTTGAGCGGTCCAAGCAGGCGATCGGCCAGGCGGACCTGGTCCTGCTCCTGCTGGATGCCAGCCAGGAATTGACGGCGGAAGACCGGCGCCTGCTTGACTACACCAAGGACAAGAAGCGGATCATCGTCTTGAACAAGACCGACCTTGGGGTTAAGCTGGACGCTGACCAGCTGGAAAGCAGCCAGAGCCCGGTAATCGCCACCTCAATTCTGCAAAAAGCGCACCTGGATGAGCTGGAAGACCTGATCAAGCAGCTCTTCTTCAGCGGGATCGAAAACTCCAACGACCAGGTTCTGGTGACCAACCAGCGCCAGGCCGGTCTGCTGGAGCAGGCCAAGCGGCAGCTGGCGGACGTGGTCAGCGGCCTGGAGGCGGGGATGCCCGTCGACTTGGTCCAGATCGACTTTACCGGCGCCTGGGAGACCTTGGGCGAAATCACGGGTGAGAGCAGCCCGGATGAGCTGATCAATGACCTCTTTAGTCAATTCTGTTTAGGAAAGTAGGCAAGCAAGAACAAGATGAAGACATACGTTACCAATGAATACGACGTCATCGTGGTCGGTGCCGGCCACGCCGGCAGCGAAGCAGCTCTGGCCAGTGCCCGGATGGGGCAGAAGACGCTGCTGTTGACTATCGGCCTGGACATGGTCGCCTTCATGCCCTGCAACCCGTCAGTCGGCGGTCCGGCCAAGGGGACGGTCGTCCGTGAGATCGACGCCCTTGGCGGCGAAATGGGCAAGAATATCGACAAGACCTACATCCAAATGCGGATGCTGAACACGGGCAAGGGCCCGGCTGTCCGCGCCTTGCGGGCCCAGGCCGACAAGTGGGACTACCATGAGGAAATGAAGCGGACCATCGAAAACACGCCCAACCTGACCCTGCGCCAGGCGATCGTCGACGAGCTGATCGTTGAAGACGGGATCTGCAAGGGCGTGGTTACCAACACCGGAGCCCGCTACCAGGCCAAGAGCGTCGTTCTGACCACGGGCACGGCCGCCCGGGGACGGATCTTCATTGGGGAATTGAACTACTCCTCCGGCCCCAACAATACGATTCCGGCCATCAAGCTGTCCGAGAACCTGGAAAAGCTCGGCTTCAAGCTGCGCCGCTTCAAGACGGGGACCCCGCCACGCGTCAACAAGAACACGATCGACTACTCCAAGACCGAAGAAGAGCCAGGCGACAAGGAGCCGCGCCACTTCTCCTTCACCAGCAAGGATGCCGACTACCTGAGCGACCAGACTTCCTGCTACATGACCTACACCAACCCGCGGACCCATAAGATCATCAATGAGAACCTGGACCGCTCGCCAATGTACTCTGGCGACATCGTTGGGGTGGGGCCGCGCTACTGCCCGTCAATTGAGACCAAGGTCGTCCGCTTCGCGGACAAGGATCGCCACCAGATCTTCCTGGAGCCGGAAGGGCGCAAGACCGAGGAAATCTATGTCGGCGACTTTTCAACCTCCATGCCGGAAGAAGTCCAGCTGCAGATGCTCCACTCAGTCGCCGGCCTGGAAAAAGCGGAAATGATGCGGCCAGGCTATGCTATCGAATACGACGTCATCGATCCTTGGCAACTGACCCACACCTTGGAGACCAAGAAGGTCAAGCACCTCTTTACCGCAGGCCAGATGAACGGGACTTCCGGCTATGAGGAAGCAGCCGGCCAGGGCCTGATTGCCGGAATCAACGCGGCCTTGAGCGCGCAAGGCAAGCCAGGCTTCGTTTTGGGCCGCGACGAGGCCTACATCGGGGTCTTGATCGACGACCTGGTCACCAAGGGAACCAATGAGCCTTACCGGCTCTTGACCAGCCGGGCGGAATACCGCCTATTGCTGCGCCACGACAACGCGGACCTGCGCTTGACCGAGAAGGGCTACCAGCTGGGCCTGATTTCCGAGGACCGCTACCAGCGCTTCCTGGAAAAGAAAGCGGAAATCAAGGCCGACTTGGCAGAATTAAAGGACGTGACCGTGCACCCGACCATCGCCGTCAACGAATTTTTGGCTGGAATCGGCGAAGCGGCCCTGAATGGCGGGGTCAAGGGGGATGCCTTCCTCCGCCGGCCAAAGGTCACGGTTGTCGACTTTGAACGCCTGACGGGCCACAAGCTGGCCGGGGACCGCTACGTTAAGGAGCAGGTGGAGATCAACGTCAAGTACGCTGGCTACATCAAGAAGCAGGAGATCCAGGTGGACCGCCTCCGCCGCCAGGAAGCCAAGAAGATTCCGGTTGACATCGATTACGACCAAATCGACGGCTTGGCCACTGAAGCCCGGGAGAAGTTCAAGCAGATCCGGCCGGAAACCATGGCCCAGGCTGAAAGAATCTCCGGGGTCAACCCAGCCGATCTGGCCATTCTCAGCGTCTACGTGCAAAATGGCAAGTACTCCAAGGTCAAGGATTAGCTGCCCATCTAAAAAAGAATATAAAACTGTGCTTTTGTTATTCAGAAAAAGCAGGCAAATTTGAAATTTGTTATTTTTTAAAAGAATTACAAATTGCCAAAAAACTCTAAAAAATAATTGGTCTGCGCCACTGGGGGCAAAAACAAAGTTAGCTAAAAAATCACAAGCTTGAAAGCAAGGAAGACACGATTTGTTTTTTCTATCGCGGAAAGCTTGTGATTTTTTTATATTTAGCAAGAGCGAGATCTTGTTATAACAGGCTTTGGTAGCCCTTGCAAAAGTGAAGAAATCTGTTTTAATGAAAAGCTGTAAGTAACAAATTTTAAGGAGATTAACTTATGGCAAAAATTAAAGGCGCTAACGCTGTTTTAGACGTGATGAACAAGTGGGGCATCGACCACCTTTACGGTCTGCCAGGGGGCTCATTTGACTCAACCATGAACGCGATCTACGAAATGCAAGACACTGTGAAGTACATTGAAGTACGTCACGAAGAAGCCGGTGCTTTGGCAGCTTCAGCTGAATACAAGCTGACTGGCAAGCTTGGCGTCTGCATGGGTTCAGCCGGCCCTGGCGCGGTTCACTTGATGAACGGTCTTTACGACGCTAAGTACGACAAGACCCCAATGGTTGCTTTGATCGCCAACGTTCCAACCCCTCGTCAAGACATCAACTTCTTCCAAGCCTTCGACGAAATGCCTTGGTTCCGTGACGTTGCCGTTTGGGTTCACCAAGCCAAGACCAAGGAAGCTTTGCCAGTCTTGATGGACACCGCGATCCGGACCGCTTACGCTAAGAAGGGTCCTGCAATCTTGATCATCCCTAAGGACTTCGGTTGGCAAGAAATCGACGACAACTACCGCGTATCAGCCAACAACCTGTCAGCTGACAACTACGCTGCTCCAACCAAGGAAAGCGTTGAAGCTGCCGCCGCCTTGATCAAGGAAGCCAAGAACCCAGTTGTCTACTTCGGCTTGGGTGCTTCAGGCGCTGCTGAAGAATTGAAGGAATTCTCAGATAAGTTCAAGATGCCAATGATGTCATCATACTTGGGCAAGGGGATCATTGAAGACTCATTCAAGCCATACCTTGGCACGATCGGCAGAATCGGCGCTAAGGCTCCTAACGAAGTTCAAGGCCACACTGACCTGGTAGTTTGGATTGGCAACAACTCACCATTCTCAGTTCTGTGGTTCCCTAAGAACGCTAAGGTCATCCAAATCGACGTTGACCCAGAAAAGCTTGGCAAGCGCCACTCAGTAGACGTCGCCATGAAGGCTGACGCCAAGAAGGCATTGCGGGCCCTGATCGACGCTGGCGAAGCCCGCGAAGAATCACCACTTTACAAGGCAGCCTTGGCTGACCGTGAAGAATGGGACGCATGGCTGGCATCATTCGCTGATGACCACTTGAAGGACGAAGGGCGCGTGCGCCAAGAACCAATCTGGGATGTCATCAACAAGGAAGCCGCTGACGATGCCGTCTTCTCAATCGACGTTGGTAACGTCAACATGGACCACGTTCGTCTGTTGAACATGAACGGCAAGCAGCGCTGGACTACTTCAGGCTTGTACGCGACGATGGGCTACGGCTCACCAGCTGCCTTGGCAGCCGCTACTGCCTACCCAGACCGTGAAGTATGGCACCTGGCTGGTGACGGTGGCTTCGCGATGATGAGCGAAGAGCTGTTGACTATGGCTCGCTACAACATGCACGTTCTGACTGTAGTCTTCACCAACGAAACTTTGGGCTACATCGAAGCTGAACAACGCGACGAATCAAACCAGCCACTTTCAGGCGTTATCCTGCCAGACAACGACTGGGCTAAGGTAGCCGAAGGCATGAACGTGAAGGCCTTCACTGTTCACGACAAGGCTGAATTCGAAGCTGCCGTTAAGGAATGGAAGAAGATGGATGGTCCTGCCTTCATTGACGTTAAGTACACCAAGCACATGGCTTACTCAACTGAATTGAACACTTTGGACGACCCAGAATTCGTGAAGTACTACCACGCTGAAGCCCTTCACCCATTCTCATACTTTGCTGACAAGTTCGGCTTGGAAATCGACGCCGCTTCAGGTGCTTCCGGCCACTCAGAAGACAAGGAAGAAGCTTTGAAGGTTCAAGCCGTATCAAGCGCTTCTAAGCCAGAAAACGCTCCTGACACGACTTCAGGCGCTTCTCACTAATCGGCAGTGAAATAAGCAATTAAGAAAGCGAAACCTTTGGTTTCGCTTTTTTGATGCGCACAAAGTATAATAGAATAGTTAGAGCATATAAAGCAGAGCAGTTAGAGCTACTAGGAGGTTACTTTCATGCAACAATTCGGTGTGATTGGCTTATCGGTAATGGGCAAGAACCTGGCCCTTAACGTTAGAAATCACGGTTTCTCAGTATCTGGCTTCAGTATCGACAAGCCAGAAGTGGACGACTTGGCCAAGTACGAGGATGACAAGCTGAAGCCTTGCTACACTTGGGAAGAATTCGTCAACTCCTTGGAAAAGCCGCGCAAGATTCTGGTGCAGATCATGGCTGGCGATCCAGTTGACCAAACGATTCAAAAGTTGATTCCGCTCTTGGACAAGGGCGACATCATCATTGACGGCGGGAATTCCAACTTCAATGACACCAACCGGCGCTATCATGAACTGGCCAAGCACGGCCTGCACTTTATCGGCATGGGCGTTTCCGGCGGTGAAGAAGGGGCTTTGCACGGCCCAGCCTTGATGCCAGGCGGCGACAAGGAAGCTTATGATGAAGTAGCTCCAATCTTGACCCAAATGGCCGCCAAGACTGCAGACGGCCGGGCTTGCGTGTCCTACATCGGGCCAGAAGGGGCGGGCCACTATGTCAAGATGGTCCACAACGGGATGGAATACGCCATCATGCAAGAAATCTCCGAAGTCTACGACATCATGCGCAAGGTAGCTCACAAGAGCAACAGCGAGATGGCGGACATTTTTGCCGAATGGGACAAGGGCGACTTGAATGCCTACTTGATTGAAATTGCCTCAAAGGTCTTGCGGCAAAAGGATGACCTGACTGACGACGACGTGATTGACCACATCTTGAACGTTGCTTCCTACAAGGGGACTGGCAACTGGATGCTGGAAGACGCCATCAAGCTGGGCGCCCCGATCACGGTAGTCGCGGAAGCCGTTTTGGCCCGCTTCATGTCCAAGGCCACGACCCGGGAAGGCAAGGAGATTTCATACCAGGGTGAAGTACCAGCTGACTTGATCGACAACCTGGGCAAGGCCATGTACCTGGCCCAGATCGTGGCTTACGCCCAAGGCTTCCAACAATTGACCATGGCCGCCAAGGCCTATGACTGGGAACTGAACTACCCAGCCATCGCCCAGAACTGGGAAGCGGGATGCATCATCCACGCCAAGACCCTGTACCACATTGAAGATGCCTACGCTGACGGCAAGCAGCTGGACAACCTCTTCCAAGACCCATACTTTGCCGGCGTGATGGAAAAGAACCTGCCAGCCTTGAGAGCAGTCGTTAAGCAGGCAGCCGTAGCCGGCATTCCGACGCCAAGCTTCAGCGCGGCCTTGAACTACCTGGAATCAATCTTCAACCCAAGCCTGCCAGCCAACATGATCCAGGCGCAAAGAGACTACTTCGGTGCCCACACTTACTACAGAAACGACCGCGAGGGCGTTTACCACACCGAATGGTACGAAGAAAAATAATCAAGCAATTTGCTGAAAAAGAAAGAGTGAAACTTCGTTTGAAGGTTTCACTCTTTTTTTGCTTTGTCGTGCTTGATTCATATATAGCCAAAAAGCAGTCAACTTCATCAAAACGCTGACTGCTTTTTATCTTTAAGCTTAAGATTTTACCGGAATTAAGTGTGGCCACTTTGACTAAAGTTAAACAGAATTAGCACTACGATTGTGTACCTGCTTCTTTTGGCATAGGCACTGGAATAAATTGATTTTACTTGGTATCAGGGTTCCAAACACCATCTGCCCATCCATTCGCTACTCTTTTTGAATTAATTCTTACCTGGACGCCTTTCTTGTAACGTTCTACAGCATTATTCCACAAATACGTTATCTGCCCTTTATATATTTTGTATCTGTGGCCGCCCGAAACATCGCGTCCATCATAAAGCGCTGCCCAAATCACAATGTGGTTACCGCTAATCTTAATATCATTCATCTTATTGTAGTAGGCAGATTTAGTTTCTTTTCTACGAGCCGGAGTGTGGTCATAAGGAGACCAGATTCTGTACACGTTGTGCCAATAAGTATGGTTTGCATTTCCTGCCAGAACAGGTGAAGAAGTAGTAACAACTCCAATAATCATTAAAACCGATGCGATTAGTACAATAAACTTTTTATACAACATAATATATCTTACCTCCTAGTGTAGTGTCATGATGATATCTTAATAATACTGACACGGATACTACGCATGCGGCTCTATATCAGCATCTATAGTTCTGATTGCACATGCTTTAAATGTCGACATGACATTACACTAGAGACGCTGCGCTCAATTCTACTTTTCTATATATTGATTACGCTAGATAAGACAGCCTTTTCACCATATGTCACAAATCTTTTCTGGAAATCTCCTGCTGTACAATGACTATTAAGAAAAGAAGTAAGCCTAACATTATCGGAAAGCAGGAGAAGAGTATAGTACCAAATTTTGGAACGACAAAATCATAAAATAAGGACACGTGATGATTAACATTCAAGAAGAAAGAAAAACTATTTACAACAAACCCCATCAGAAAGGCAGTAATTCGGTTACTAATCAGAAAGCAAAAACTGGTAAGCAAAAGAAGAGCTAAGCACGACAAAATCAGATATAAGCAGCGGATTAATGCTTCAATAGCTATGGTTCCTAATGTCGGTCTCCAGCCATTAACAAGTATCCCCGTTAAACTGCCACACGCCCACGGTAAAAGGCTGAAAAACAGTATCTCTATCAAACGGTACTTAAGTTGCTTCCAAATAATCCATCTTCCACCTGCGATGTAAATATCTTGAAACCTAATTCTAAAGGTACTTAATAAGAGCAACATCTGACTAGGTATCAGAAGGCTGAAAATCAGAAAGCGAGAAAACAGAGTTTGCTCTAACCACAAGCTTTGTTGTGTATTACTTATTAAAAATGCATTGCTACATCCTCCAAAGAATAGCAATGTGGCCGTTAGCAGATACCACTTGTGTACAGCAGTATCTAACAGCCACTGCTGTTTAATAACCTTCACACTTAGGCTCCTCCCCTTTCGCACGAAAGTTACAGCACGGCCCGGCGGCAAGCCAGCTTATACATCCCCATACAGTAGGCAGCTAACACAATCGTCATCAAAGCTGTCAGCCACAACAAAGGACGGTCCCCCAGCTCTGGCAAGAAATCAGTAGGTGATATGCTTGGCATATCATCAATTGGCAAAACAGTATCCAATTCCATTAAGATCAGCTCTAAAACCAAGGCTGTACTTAATGACGCAAAACGATTTCTGATCCAAACCGAGTTGACCAAGACAAATACCGAAAACAAACCACCCCAGACGGAAGCTAGCAATATATTAAGACATGCGTGAACAAATGGATGACTATAATACAAAGAAACCAGCATGGTGTTGAAGTTGAAAACCCCAATATTGATATTCAACAAATTATCTGGCTTAAAATTAGGAAGAAGCAACAGATACCCCAGTAGGTTAAAAAGCATAGGAATCATGATGGTCACAAAACCAGTCACAAATGCCATAACCGCATATTGCTTAATCAAACGAGCTAAAGGTACCTGCAGTTTAAATTTGTTGAATAGACCACTGTCTAAGTCCTCTTTTAACATGTTTCCTGCCGGAATACTGGCTAAGAAGGGCAAGAGGATAAAGAAAATTGTCGTTGCAGATGAGTCAGTGTTAATTGACAGCCAGCGGGTGTAAGGAGAGTCAATATTCGCCATGCCAGTGTAGCAGTTGACGATTATCTGCCCCAAGCTTACTGCCATTCCAACAGCGATTGCCGCGACAAACCAGCGTTTATTCAGCCTTGACCACAATAAACTCATTTTGTCATCACCTTACTTGCTATCTGGACTCCAAACACCATCTGCCCATCCGTTAGCAGCTTTTTTCGAATTAATTCTTACAGATACGCCTTTCCCATAGCGCTCTACGGCTTCATTCCACAAATGAGTTACCATTCCTTGATAACTTCTATACGTGTGGTCACCTGAAACATCACGCCCATCGTAAAGAGCTGCCCAAATTACGATGTAGCCACCCTCAATATGTACGTTGTTTGTCTTATTATAGTAAGCGGATCTGTTCTCTTTTTTGCGAGCTGGAGTGTGGTCATAAGGAGAACTAACTCTATAAACATTACGCCAATAAGTATTGCCCGTATTGCCCGCGAATACAGGTACGGCCGTAGCCGCAATCCCCAACGTCATCAAAACTGATGCAATCACTACAACGATTTTTTTGTGTAACATAATATACCTCCTAAAAATTACGCTCATTCCAAAAGCAGTGAATACTTCTTATACCCGTTGCCATCCCCAACCAAAAAGCTGAATCTGGCCGGTGCGTTTTCTGTATCATACCAACTTCGCACATTGTCAAATTTCAGCGTCAATGGCTGGGGAGTCTTGTTAGTCAAATATCCAATGGCCATTTTGTGCCCCTTGCCATCCACCACATCAAGATCTGATTGATTGCTGATGCTGTATGGCATATTGAAATGCATGTTGTCAACCGCTGCGATTATGCCGCGCTTGCCATCCGCGTAATAGCCACGATCTTTCAGATCAACCTTTACAGTCAAATAGACGTTTTCTTTCCCTTTGACCATCTTGGCGGACAGAATCTTAAAGTTGATTCCCGGAGCATGAACCTCCTGCCCTTTTTTGACCAAAATTTCCTTGTCTACCCCGCGGCAAACAGGATTAGCGTTTACTTGCCAATAGCGCAGGCCTGCCAGCACGCACAAGACGATGGCTACCGCCAGCCACACTTTACGCTTCATGAACCACACCTTCTTCAACTTTAAAGCGCTTGGTTGCCACTTGATTAACAAAATCCCGGTCATGTGAGGCGATGACAAAAGTGCATCCCTTGCTTTGCCGCAACTTAATCAAATCCACCAACTTATCAATACTATCGCTGTCCAAAGCGTTGGTCGGTTCATCTAAAACAATCAGCGGATATGACCCCAAGAAGGCTTCAGCAATACCCAGCTTCTGCTTCATCCCTAAAGAAAACTTCTTGACCTTTTCATTAGGAAAGCGGCTTAAGTCAAAGTATTTCAGCAATTCTGCAATTTCCGCAGCAGAAATATGCTCATCAAGCTTGGCTAAAAGCTCCATATTCTGCGTTGCCGTGAATTCTGTAATCAAGCTGGGATTTTCAATCAGAATTCCGGCCTTGACCGGATAAGCATCTTGTGGCTTGACCTGCTTGCCAGCTACCAAGACTTCCCCGTCAACCTTCATCAAGCCCAAAATCGTCTTTAAAATCAAGGTCTTCCCCGATCCGTTGATCCCTTCAAAAACCGCAATCTGTCCAGCTTCAATCTCGCAGTTGACATTGCTGAGCAGCTGCCGGCCTGAAAGGACCTTGTTTACATTCTTTAGCTCAATAAACATTCTTCCTCCTTTAGACCCAGCCGTGTTTGCTGTCAACTAACACGTACAGCAAAGCCCAAAACAAGGTCCACACTAACATAAACAACTCTGCGCCACTGGTCCAGCGGCTAAACATTAAAGCATTCAGCGGATTGCCGCTCCAAGCCGTCAAAGAGGTCGAAACCAACAAGACGATTGGCATAATCAAGCCCAAAGCGGGGGTGAATTCACTGCAGCTGGCTTGAATCAGTAAAAGTGAACTCACCCCAAGCCAGGCAATTAACATCCAGTACAATTCTGCCGCTCCTCCTTGCCAGGGTCCCAGAACAAGAGGAGAGTTGCCACACAGCAAGTCTTTCAACCACAGGCAGGCATTGCTTGCCAAGACGTAAACTGCGGCCAAAAGCAATTGCAATATGACATTGACCCAGCTGAAATGACTTGGCTTGATCTGCTGGCCCCGCAGCTGCATTACCCTGCTGATCCACAATTCCTTGAAAATATTCAAGCTAATCATCAGCGGGAAAAAGAAATAGCCGAACCACAAGACCGGAAAGTCTCTAATCCCAGCCCTTATCTCTGCCAGGCCAAGCCCTTGGAAGACCATTATACTGGCACTTCTGCCGTTTCTCATGAAACCACCGGCAACTAGTAAAAACAAACAGATCAACAGTAGCCAAGATAGGAATCTCACCTTTATCAGCTGCCAGAAATACAAAAACTGATCTTTAAAAAGCCGCATTTTACCAGTCCTTTCTAGCGATTTCCATTTGCACGCCAACAGCTAGAAACAAGACTATGCTTAGCAGGATCGGCAAGCGGGACAGAAGCAGGGTTCCCAAATCATCGATGAGAAAATCATAGAACAAGGAAAAATGATGGTTGACGTTCAAGAAAAAGGAAATTCCGCTTAGAATAAAGCCGGCCAGAAAGGCCCAGATTCTCTTGCTAGCCAGCAAACAGAGACTGACTAGCAAGAGAATAGCCAGGCAGGACAAGGACAGATACAGGTAGCGAATCAATGCTTCTGCCACTATAGTCCCTAATCTGGTCCCCCAGCCATTGAGGCACATGCCGATTAAGCAGCCAGCTCCCCATGGCACAAGGGTCACGAGCAAAGCCATCGCCAAATGGTACTCCAGCTGCTTCCAAATTATTCGCCTGCTCCCAGTAACATATATATCCTGCAGACGGACACGAAATGTACTCAGTACAAGCAAGATCTGAGCAGGAACCAGCAAGCTGAAAATCAGGAAGCGTGAGAATATGGTCTGGCTTAACCACTGATTTTGCGGCGCGTCGCTTACCAGAATTGCAGTACTGCATCCCCCAAATAAAATTAAAATGTCTGCTAGGAAATACCACTTACGTATAGCATTGTCCTGCAACCATTGTTGCCTGATAATATACATATATACGTCTCTCCCCCTTATATTTTTCTCTTCCCCTTTAATCGCTTTCAATATAGTTCCACATATAATTCTTGTCAACATAAATTTCAACAAAAAATTCAAGCAAAAGTCATTGACACATGCTCTATCATCATGCTGAACGCGACTTTAAGCTTATTTTTATTCAGTCGTATATTTAAAAAGAAATTTTTACTTTTTGAAAAAGGAACAATCATTTTAAATAAAGACTTAAACTTCCCACACCAAAAAGAACTATGAAGCCTTGAAAACTCAATAGTTTA